>WOYT01000103.1 GCA_011620695.1 Proteiniphilum sp. | reverse complement strand
TCCGTTACTTAGGCGACACCGACCAGCCTTCGCTCTCACAGCTCTCTCCGGTGGTGGATGTCTCCAACCCGCTGAACATCAGCTACGGTAACCCGGACCTGAAGCCCTCGTTCGAGCATCGTCTCAACATCCGCTACCAGAAGTCAAATCCGGAAAAAGCCAGCTCATTTGCAACTTTTGTCAACTTTGGTTATATGACCAATGATATTGTGTCATCCACCTTTACAGATGTCACTACCGGTCGCAAGGAGACAACCTACAGGAACGTGGCAGGAAACTGGAACGCGAACGGGCGGATGATGCTCAATATACCTTTGAGAAATATCAAGTTCTCCATTTTCAATATGTCTTTCGCCAGCTACAGCAATACCAATGGCTTCTCCAACGACGAAAAGAACACCAACAAGCGGATATCACTTTCGGAGGTGCTGGGTCTCAACTACCGCTCCGACCAGTTTGATTTTGCCATAAGGGGCAATGTGAACTACAACAACGTGACCAACAGCCTGGAGGGGCAGCAGGATCAGAACTACCTCAATTACGGCGGCAATGCCAGAACCACGGTCTATCTGCCATGGGATCTGACCCTGGAAAGTGATGTCAACTACTCCACCAACTCGGGCTATTCCGATGGTTATGAACAAAACGAATGGCTCTGGAACGCTTCTCTTCAGAAGACGTTGTTTAAACAAAAGAACGGCACCATTCGTTTCAAGATATATGATATCCTGCAACAACGAAGCAACATCAACAGAAGTGTGACATCCAACTATATTCGTGATACAACGACAAACACGCTCACAAGTTATTTCATGGTGCATTTCATCTATCGGTTCAATATCTTCAAAGGGGGTGCCACGCAAAGTGATATGATGCAGGGGAGAGGTTCCGGAAGATTTCACGGAGATCACTGAAGAGATCATAACGATTAAATCACAATGTCACTATGAGTCATACATTGAAGCCAAAACCGAGAAATAGCTGGAACAATATATTTATCCACCTGCTGTTATGGGGAGTAATTTTTATTCTCCCTTACTTTTTTATGGATTCTGAGCGGGTGTTTACCTGGCGTCCGTTCTTACGCTCCATCCCCGAGATGATCGGGTTTATGCTGGTCTTCTATCTGAATTATTTTTTGCTGATCGACAGCTTGTTACACAAGGGAAAGACCCGTGCCTTTATCCTCTCCAATCTGTTGCTCATCATCACTGTCTCTTTTCTGATGCATTACGGCAGGGGACTTTTTGAGTATCTCCTCCCCGAATTGAGGCCCAGATGGCGTGGCAGACATCCCAATTCCTTCCCCTGGTTGTTTATTGTCCGCAATTCCACCTCCCTCTTTTTAATGATGGGATTGAGTGTGGCCCTGAAAATGACGGTGCGGTGGTTTGAGGTGGACAATGAGCGCAAGGAGTTGGCGAAAGCAAAATCAGAAGCGGAACTGCAGAACCTGAAGAACCAGATCAATCCGCATTTTTTGCTCAATACGCTCAACAATATCTATGCCCTTATCGAGTTTAACCCTCCAAAGGCGCAACAGGCCGTGGTGGAATTAAGCAAAATGTTGCGACACCTGTTGTATGATAACAATCAGACCTACGTACCGTTGCGCCAGGAAGCGGAATTCATGCAAAACTACATCGAGCTGATGCGCATAAGGCTGGCGGATCATGTGAAGCTCACCACCGATTTTTCCTATGCCCAAACGGGAAATACGCTCATTTCTCCGCTTATTTTCATATCTTTGATCGAAAATGCGTTCAAGCATGGTGTCAGCGGTGATAAACCATCGTTTATTGACATCTCGCTGAAAGAACATCCCGATGGCAAGGTTGAGTTTGTCTGCAGAAACAGCTATTTTCCCAAATCGGATGACGATAAAAGTGGCAGCGGCATCGGACTGGAGCTGGTGAAAAAAAGGCTGGAGCTGCTTTATCCGGACAGCTACCTGTTGCACACGACCATTGAGGAGGATGTTTACTCCACCGTGCTGATCATTGATACAAAAAAACAACAGGATGATACTGAACTGCTGGATCGTGGATGATGAGCCATTGGCTCTGTCTCTTTTGGAGTCGTACGTGCAGAAAACATCTTTTCTCAGGCTTACAGGCAAATACAGCAATGCGCTCACGGCGATGAGACACATAGGCGAGAACAAGGTCGATCTGCTTTTTCTGGATATACAGATGCCCGAAGTCAATGGCATGGATTTCGCCCGTACCATCAGTCAACGTACACGGGTCATCTTCACCACTGCTTTCAGCGATTATGCCCTGGAAGGATATAAGGTGAGCGCCCTCGATTATCTGATGAAGCCCTTTTCGTTTGATGAGTTTCTCGCGGCCGCCCGCAAAGCTTTAGACTGGTTCGAGATGATTGAGGCTAAACCGAATGGAGAGAAGACAGCGGAGAACGTGGGTTTCTTCGTGAGATCGGAATATAAACTCGTTCACATTTTGTATGATGATGTCTTGTATATAGAGGGATTGAAGGATTATGTGAAAATATACACGGAGCATGATCCCAAGCCCATCTTATCATTGATGAGTCTCAAATCGCTCGAAGAAGAGCTGCCCGCCGATCGCTTTATGCGTGTGCATCGTTCTTATATCATTCACAGAAACAAGATCGACAGTGTCAATAAGAACAGAATTACCATTGGCAAGAAGCAGATACCGGTAGGGGAGACCTATCGCCAGCAGTTTCACACTTTCATCGG
>WOYT01000125.1 GCA_011620695.1 Proteiniphilum sp. | reverse complement strand
AACCTACCAACCTACAAAAGATTGCTCGCCAGTTCCGAAAGCTCGCTGCGTTCCCCCTTCACCAGGTTCACATGTCCAAAGATCTGCTGTCCCCTCATCTTGTCGATCATGTAAGCCAGTCCGTTCGACTGCATGTCGAGGTAGGGTGAGTCGATCTGCTGCAGGTCCCCCGTAAACACCATTTTCGTGTTCTCCCCGGCGCGGGTGATGATGGTTTTCACCTCGTGGGGGGTCAGGTTCTGTGCTTCGTCGATGATGCAGAAGGTCCCCGTCAGACTCCGTCCGCGGATGAATGCGAGTGCCTCGATCTCCAGTTGTCCCGATTTCTGTAGCTCCTCAATCACACGCAGGTCGGGACTGTTCTGTCCCAGCTGAGTCTTGATCACGTTCAGGTTGTCGAACAGCGGTTGCATGTAGGGTGCCACCTTCTGTTTCTCATCACCCGGCAGGTAGCCCAGGTCCTTGTTCGAGAGGGAGACGATGGGGCGTGCCAGCAGGATCTGACTGTAGATCTTGTGTTGTTTCAGTGCCGATGCCAGTGCCAGCAGTGTTTTACCTGTTCCCGCCTTGCCGGTGAGTCCCACCAGCTTCACATCCGGATCGTTCAGGATCTCAAACGCGAAAGCCTGTTCCGCGTTGCGCGGCTGAATGCCGAAATTGTTCTCCTTGTCCACCTTGGTAATCTTCTGTGTGAAAGGGTTATATCGTGCGAGCACGCTGTTGCGATCGCTCTTGAGGATGAAGCACTGGTTCGGGTCCGGCTGTTTCTCGAAGGTGAAAGCATCCAGCTCCACTCCGCCGTTCTGGGCGTAGATCTGATCGATCAGATCCGGGTTGACCCCCTCGACCACCACTTCACTCTGATTGAAAATATCAATGTCGGTCACCTTGTCGTTGATGTAGTCTTCGGCCATCATCCCCAGTGAGCGTGCCTTCATGCGGAGATTGATATCTTTCGATACCAGGATGGTTTTCATATTCGGATGTTTCACCGCCACATCATCCACTACGGCGAGGATGCGGTTGTCGGGTATCTTTTCCGGGAAAGCATCGTTGATTCGTTTGTTCTCATGCGATGCATTCACGATATATAGCTTACCCTTGCCCACGCCCAGGTCGGCTCCACTTGTGAAGAGGTCGTCGTCGGTGATCAGATCCAGCTCCCGTACGAAAGCGCGGGCGTTGAAGTTGATCTGGTCGCTCCCTTTCTTGAACTTGTCCAGTTCTTCCAACACGACGAAAGGGATATAGATGTCGTTCTCCTCAAAGTTGTCCAGGCATTTATAGTCGTGCAGGATCACGTTGGTGTCGAGGATGAAATTCTTCTTCGCTATCGCTTTCACGCTCCTGCGCACGCGTGTGGTTCCGGTACTCTCTGCCTTTGCAGCAGTGCTTTTCGTTACCTTCTCTTCACTTTTCTTTGTTGTAGCCATCTGTTATTTCGATTAATGGTTATTTATTTAGTTTTCAGCTTTATCTGTTTTGAAATCATTGTTTGCATTTTTTTGAAAGAAGATGGATTCGAGCCAGTAGCGGAACATCGGGTCGAGGAATGTCAGCTCCCCGCTGCTATCGTCCAGCACCTCCGATTCTATCAGGCCCCTTTTCACCCGCACCACGTTAGCCGATGTGCCAAGCCGGTATTGTTGCAGGGTCTGTTGCGCGGAGAGCTGTTTCTCACCCGCCAGGATCGCTCTCAGGAGACCCATCTGGGAGGCGGAGAACCGTTCCGTGATGTTGGCGAAGAGCAGCCCCAGTTGACCCACGATATCCTCGCGTGCCGAGAGGATGATCTCCCTGTTGCACTTCCTGCCGGTCCTGAACCAGCTTTGCTGAGCCAGCTGCTGCACGTAGTAGGGGTGGTTATCAGCCAGCTGGGCAATCAGCCGTGCATCTTCTGCCGATATCTCTTTTCCCGTATCGTTGAACCGTCGGCGGATGAAGGGGATCCACTCCTCCGTTTCAATCTTCTTCAGGTAGATTAGTTCGCCGAACTTGTAGAAGGGCATCGAGCTGTTGGTGAAGACTTCAAGCAGCATGTGGCGTTTGCTGCCGTAGAGGCAGTAGGTCACATGCTGGTGGTTCTGCCATCGGGAGCGCAGCTTCTTCTGGAAGGCTAACGGGTCGGCAAAGGAAGCGAGCGACTGGAACTCGTCGATGCAGACGATGAGCCGGATCTTCTTCCGTTCCGCCACCCTTTCCGCCAGGTCGAGGATCTCCTCCGGGTTGCGCTCGATCTCCTCCCATCCCACGCCGAACGAAAGCCCCGTCTGCATATCGGGAGAGAAGGTGATGGTAGGCACCAACGCTGCCAGGAATTGCTTGGCATCCTTTACGAATTCCTCCCAACGGGAAGAGGCAGCCTGCAGCACACCATTGGCCAGTGCCACGTAAAACTGATGCTCGTTGCGGAGATCGAAAATATCGATGTGGCAGATCCTGATATCCTTTTCAGTGCGCGACAACTCATCGGTCACCCTGCGCAGCAGGGAGGTCTTGCCCCACCGGCGCGGGGAGATCAGGATGGTGTTCACGCCTGCCAGGAAATTGCGTTTCAGTAGCGCTATCTCCTCGATCCGGTTGGTGAAGTCATCCGAAGCGGTTACGCGACCATATGTGAATGGTACCGATCTCATTGTCTCGCGACAAATATAGCTTAATTTTTTGGACTAACAAAATTGTAACTTACTAAAATCGAACTTAGGGAAATGTAAGCTATAAGTTTTT
>WOYT01000132.1 GCA_011620695.1 Proteiniphilum sp. | reverse complement strand
ATAAAATTGTTTGCTGATCCTTATTGGAAAGACCAAAACAAAATAAACAAATGAACATCATAGAAAGCATCATTGAAAGGGCAAAAGCAGATAAACAGCGCATTGTCCTGCCCGAAGGCACAGAAAAGAGGACGCTTCAGGCAGCCGATCAGCTGGTGCGCGACGGCGTGGCCGAGATTATTCTGTTGGGAAATTCCGATGAGATTAATGCACTGGCAAAAAAACTCGAACTTGAAAACATTGCGAAAGCACGGATCGTGGACCCAAAGTCTCACGACAAAAAAGAGACATATACCAACCTCTTGGTTGAACTCCGAAAAAAGAAAGGAATGACACCCGAACAGGCAGCACTGTTGGTGGAAGACCCGCTCTACCTGGCCTGCCTGATGATCAAAAACGGGGATGCCGACGGCGAGATTGCCGGTGCACGCAACACCACGGGCGATGTGCTCCGTCCCGCCCTGCAGATCATCAAGACCTCACCGGGTGTAAAAGTGGTATCCGGTGCTTTCATCATGTTCACGCAAACAGCGCAATACGGTGAAAATGGGATTCTTCTCTTTGCGGATTGCGCCGTGATGCCCAATCCCACTGCCGAAGAGCTTGCTTCCATCGCGGTGGCATCGGCACAGACGATGAAGAACCTGGTGGGTGTTGAACCGAAAGTGGCGATGCTCAGTTTCTCCACAAAAGGCAGTGCAGAACATGAGATGATCGACAAAGTGCGGGAAGCCACCCGCAGGGCAAAAGAGATAGATCCTTCTTTGCTGATTGACGGTGAACTACAGGCCGATGCCGCCCTTGTCCCGGAGGTTGGCGCAACCAAAGCTCCCGGAAGTGTGGTTGCCGGGAAAGCCAATGTGCTGGTCTTCCCCACCCTCGAATCGGGAAATATCGCATACAAACTGGTGCAGAGACTGGGCAATGCAGAGGCAGTAGGACCTGTATTGCAGGGTATGGCAGCTCCCGTGAATGATCTTTCACGCGGCTGCTCGGTTGACGATATTTACAAAATGGTGGCCATTGCCGCCATCCAGGCTATCGGGTTAAAACAAAACAGATAATTTCGACAGGACATATGAGTGAAATGATTATTGAACCTATTGAGAAGTATGGCCTTACCATCTCCGCAGATAGCAGGCACAAACCGTTATTCTCAAAGATCGGCGTGGTGGGCGCCGGTAAAGAGGGAAGAAATATTATTAACATGGCCTCGACGGCCGGCATGGAGGTGGTATTCCTGGATGAATCGCCGGAACGCATCGACTTCGTGCTGGGTGAGCTGGAGAAGATCATGGACCAGAAGATCAGCAACTGGGGATTGACACAAACGGAAAAGAAAATGATCATGAACCGTATCACCCCCACGCTCAATTACGAAGATTTCGCGGAATGTGACCTGGTCGTTGAATGTACCCGTTATACGGAAACCGGGCGCCGCAGTACGCCGCTCCGGAAAAATATCTTCAAGAGACTGGAGGAGATCCTGGATGAGGATGCGATCATTGCCACCAACGGCTCTACCATTATCATCAGTGAGCTGGCATCAGACCTGTTACACAAGGAAAGGTGTGTAAGCCTCTACTTCCCGGTGACACATCCCGATGCCCGGATCCTGGAAATCGTAAGCGGGATGTATACCTCCGAAGAGGTGTACCAGAAGATGGAGATCTTCGCCCGGCTGATCAACTACAAGCCTCACCGCATCAATGAAAGCAATGGGAATGTGAGTCTCCGGATGGTAGCCACCATGCTGAATGAGGCATGCCAGGTGCTGCTGGAAAGAGTCTGCTCCATGGAAGATATCGAGGAGACCTTCACCATCATTTACGGACAGCGCTACGGCATATTCCGCATGGCCGATATCATTGGCATCGAACGCCTGGTCACCTTGATGGAGGCGATGTTCAACGATTTCGGGGCGAAACATTACAAACCAAATCCTCTTTTATGGAAGCTGTACCGCTCCAATCAGCTGGGTGTGCGTACAAGGAAAGGTTTTTATTTATACGATGAAAACGGTAATCCGGTTTCACCCAATAAATCACTGTACAACTAAGGGAGGATAAACGATGAAGATTTTGGTTTTGAATTGCGGAAGCTCATCCATCAAATACAAGCTTTTCGAGATGGAGAGCAGAGAGGTAGTCGCACAGGGGGGCATCGAGAAAATTGGGATGAAAGGTTCCTTTCTGAAGTTCGCCCTTCCCAACGGTCAGAAAGTGATGCTGGAGGGTGAGATCCTGGAACATCGTGCCGGGATAGAATACATCCTGGGTGTATTGCTCAGTGAGAAATATGGATGCATCAAATCGCTCAATGAGATAGATGCTGTGGGACACCGTGTGGTACACGGGGGGGAACGGTTTAATTCGAGCGTGCTGATCACCGATGAGGTGATCGAGATGCTGAATGAAAGCATTGAGCTGGCGCCCCTGCACAATCCGCCCAATCTGAAAGGAATTTATGCCATTCAGGAGCTGATGCCCGACACGCCTCAGGTAAGTGTTTTCGATACGGCATTTCATCAGACCATGCCCGATTATGCCTATACCTATGGCATTCCGTTTGCACTGTACGAGAAATACGGCATCCGTCGTTACGGTTTTCATGGTACCAGCCATCGGTACGTATCGAAGAGAGCCTGTGATTTTCTGGGTGTCCCCTATGAAGAACAACGCATCATCACGGCACATATCGGCAACGGCGGCTCTGTGACAGCCATCAAGG
>WOYT01000010.1 GCA_011620695.1 Proteiniphilum sp. | reverse complement strand
GAGCACCTGACTCATAATCAGGGAGTCCTTGGTTCAAGCCCAAGTGGGACCACCTATTGAACAATACCTGAATGAGTGAACACATCGATCATATTATACATGAAATCACTCCGTTATCGGATAAGGATTGCTTTTATATTGCTGACCGGAGGAAATCGGAGTTTACCTATCCTCTTCATTCCCACAGCGAATTTGAAATCAATTATCTTGAGAATGCCGAGGGAGTAAGACGAATTGTAGGTGACTCCGTTGAAATTATCGGCAAATACGACCTTACACTTATCGCAGGTGAGGAGTTAGAACACGTATGGGAACAGCACCAATGCACCTCAAAAAACATCCGGGAAATCACCATTCAGTTTTCAAAAGAGCTCTTTTTCGGCAATCTTATCTACAAGAACCAGTTTAGTAGCATCCGGCAGATGTTTAGCAATGCACAGAAAGGGATTAACTTTCCCATGGAGACAATCATGAAAGTTTACCCCATGCTTGACAACCTTTCTGTCGAGAAGTCGGGTTTTTATGCTGTGATCAGACTGTTAACCATCATCTATGAGCTATCCCTGTGTGATAATTACCGTACCCTCGCCAGTTCCTCTTTTGCCCACATTGAAGACAATACCGACAGTAGAAGGGTGCGCAGGGTCTATGAGTATATCAATCAACACTATCGGGAAGAGATTCGGCTGGAAGATCTGGCTGGCATTGTCGGCATGACGCCGGTAGCGCTGAGTCGTTTTTTCAAACTCCGTACCGGTAAGACCGTTTCCGATCATATCATCGATATTCGACTGGGCAATGCCACCCGTCTGCTGGTCGACACTACTAATTCCATTGGTGAAATCTGCTACGATTGCGGCTTCAACAACCTTTCAAACTTTAACAGAATCTTCAAGAAAAGGAAGGGATGCTCTCCTAAAGAGTTCCGCGAGAATTATCGCAAAACGAAAATGATCATCTGATTTTTTTTACAATTCGTTTGATTCAAACAAGGTTAAAAAAATACCATCTTCACGCCAACTTCTCCAAACAAATTGGCTTGCTCTCTAGTTCAGTTTAATAAAGTATTGAGGATGGGGATGCTGGTTGATCGGGATAAACTTTGACACTGGTAAAAATAGTATTAAAATCAGAAAAGATAATATTTGAACTTTTTTACAGGTACGCTTACTTTTGTAACGATGGATCTAATTTTTATTAATGATTATTTATGTATATGAAAAACATCTTTGTGTTATGCATGGCTCTGATCATGAGTTTTCAGCTAATGGCACAACAACGAAGGGTCTCCGGTACCATCGTTGATAGCAGGGATCGTTCTGCCATGATTGGTGCCAATATCATGGAAAAAGGAACCACCAACGGTACCGTGACCGATATCGAAGGAAAGTTCACACTGAATCTTACCACCTCCAATCCGGTACTGGTGATCTCCAGCATCGGGTATCAAACATTGGAGGTGACGGTGGGTAACCGCACTACCCTCAACCTCGAAATGAGTGAAGATACCGAACTGCTTGAAGAAGTGGTTGTGGTAGGTTACGGTACGATGAGAAAAAGCGATATCTCCGGTGCTTCCGTCACCGTGGGAGAGAATGCCATCAAGGGATCGGTCATCACCAACCTCGACCAGGCATTGCAGGGACGGGCCGCCGGTGTGACCTCGGTGATGACCTCGGGTGCTCCTGGCTCCTCTGTCTCGATTCGCGTACGTGGTCAGTCCACTATCAATGCCAACGCAGAACCCCTCTATGTGATCGACGGGGTGATCGTGCAAGGCGGTGGTCGCAGCGGTGCAGACTTCGGACTGGGAGATGCACTTGGAAATAGCCCAATTTCCACCATCTCGCCCCTTTCGACCATCAACCCTTCCGATATCCTCTCGATGGAGATTCTGAAAGATGCTTCCGCTACCGCCATCTATGGGGCACAGGGTGCCAACGGCGTGGTGCTGATCACTACCAAGCGCGGCAAGGCAGGTGAAGCCAAGTTCACCTACGAAGGGTTGTATGGTTTACAACGTCAGGCGGCCAGATTAGACATGATGAACCTGCGCGAGTTTGCAGAGTACAGTAACCAGGTATCTCTTTCTGACAACCGTCCCGAATTTGCCGACCCGTCTCTGCTGGGATCCGGCACCAACTGGCAGGATGCCGTCTTCCGCCATGCACCGATGCAGCAGCACCAGCTCTCTGCACAGGGAGGAACCGATGTGGTGCGTTACTTTCTCTCCGGCTCCTTTATGAATCAGGATGGTACCATTATCGGTACCGATTTCAACCGTTACTCCTTTCGTGTTAACCTCGATTCACAATTGAAGAAATGGCTCAAGCTGGGACTGAATGCCATGTATTCGCAGACCGACGAGCGACTCGGACTGGCCGACAGCCAGGAGGGAGTAATCAACTACTCGCTGCTTACCCCTCCCGATATACCGATCTATGACCTTGATGGCAACTATGCCTCGGAGATTCGGGAAGGATATACCCGTATCAACCCCATTGCAATGGTGCTCGATGAGGATATCCTGCTGGGAAGGAACAAACTAAATGGTAGCATCTTTGCAGACGTCACTCCTCTTGCAAGTCTGGTATGGCATACCGAACTGGGCTTTGATATCGGCAGCTCCCGCGGTGAACGATTCGAACCGGCCGTACGCTACGGTAACTGGAGCAGGGAGAAGAACATGAGCTCCATCCAGAAGAATGACAACCGTTTCTGGCAGCTGAAGAACTATCTCACTTATACCGGGAACAAGAATAAACACGACTATACGGTGATGCTGGGTCAGGAGATGTGGGAATCCTCTTATGAGTACCAGAGCGTAACTGCTTCTGCGCTACCTTCCAATGATATCAAGAACCCCAGTCTCGGGACCGACCCGCTGATCACCTCCGGCTTTGGCAGCTCTGCCATGGTCTCCTTCTTTGGAAGAGCTACCTACAACTATGACGACCGTTATATGGGTACCTATACCTACCGCCGCGACGGTTCCTCCAACTTCGGACCCAAGAACCGCTGGGCAGGTTTCCACGCTTTCGCCGCCTCATGGCGTTTCACCAACGAAGCATTCTTTGAACCTCTTTCGGAGGTGATGAACAACGGCAAACTGCGTATCGGATGGGGTCAGACAGGCAACTCTAATATCGGTGGATACCGCTGGGGTGCAGCCATTGCACGTATGCCTTCAGGTCTCGGGCTCGGCTATCGCCAGTCGAATATTGCCAACCCCTATATCAAGTGGGAGACACAGGAGCAGTGGAACCTCGGCCTTGACCTTAACTTCCTCAGCAATCGCATCGGCCTGGTGGTGGATGCCTACGACAAGACATCGAAGGATATGCTGATGCCGCTGCAGCTTCCCTCTTATATGGGAACCCGCGGGAATGCATCCTCTGCATTGGCCGCACCTTATGGCAACTACGGTACCATCAACAACAAAGGCATTGAGTTCACCCTTAATACCCACAACCTGACTGGTGCTTTCAAATGGGATACTGAGTTCCAGATCTCTTTCAACAAAAACAAGCTGGTGGCTCTCGACGGTACCGACGCGGTACATATTGAAGGGTACGGACAATGGAGCGATGTGGTCTCCATCACCAATGTGGGCGAACCGCTCTACAACTTCTACGGTTACAAGGTGGCGGGTGTCTACAAGGATCTGGAGGATCTGCAGAACTCACCCAAGCCCGAGAAGTATCCCACAGACGGCGTCTTCAATCGTTACAATACCACCTGGGTGGGCGACCTCAAGTTTGAGGATCTGAGCGGTCCGGAAGGTAAACCCGACGGCGTAATAGATACCTACGACCGCACCAATATCGGTTCTCCGCTGCCAAAATTTACCTTTGGGATGACCAACAGCTTCTATTATAAGAACTTTGATATGTCGATCTTCTTTAACGGAACCTACGGGAACAAGGTGTTCAACTATACCGCTATCAACCTCTCCAATATGATGAGTGCATGGGATAACCAGCTGCGGGTGATAACCGACCGCGCCAATCTGGTGCCGATCGATCCCAACAAGAGCTATCCTGCAACCATCAATGGTGTTACCGTGTATGAATGGAGCGACGACATTACCAATGTGAGGGTATCCAACCCCGACACGCGCATCCCGAGGGCGATTGCCAACGACCCGAACGATAACAACCGTATCAGCGACCGTTATATTGAGGATGGTTCCTACCTCCGCATCCGCAACATCACACTGGGATATACCTTCCCCGCTTCGGTATCACGAAAGTGGATGATCGAAAATCTCAGGATTTATGCCAACATACAGAACCTATATACCTTTACCAACTATACCGGATATGATCCTGAGATCGGCGCTAGCACGGCTAGTCAGAATGTATTCGGATTGGATAACGGACGTTATCCCTCCCCGCAGGTATACTCTTTCGGTGTAAGTCTTTCGTTTTAATCACCTTCAACATGTAAAGGATATGAACACATATAGTATCATCACAAAAAGTTTCATTGTTACCGTCATGCTGCTCCTTTTGTCGGGTTGTGACGATTTCCTCAACCGACCGACGGAAGACAACTACACGGTAGACAGTTTTTACAAGACCGACGAACAGTGCTTCCAGGCTGTAAACCCGGTTTACAACTCCCCCTGGTACGACTTCCAGCGAGGTTTTTTCAAGGTGGGAGAGGTGCTCTCAGGCAACTATTACTGGGGCTCCTCACCGTACCTCACCTTCACCATCAACTCCACGGATGAGGACCTTGTGAACATGTCGGCCTCCCTCTGGTCGGTGAATGCCTATTGCAACGGCATTATCGAGAACCTGGACATGAAGGCCGGTCCCGATGTGAGCGAAACTGCAAAACACACTGTTAAGGGCGAAGCGCTGGTATGGAAGGCGATGGCTTACTTTTACCTGGTGCGCACCTTCGGAGCAGTGCCCATCATACACAATAACTCGGCGATGATCTCCGAGGGCAATTACAACGGCATCTACAAGGCTACCATCCCTAACGTTTATGATTATATTATCATGACGTTGGAAAAGGCGATTGAGTGGCTGCCGGAAAGCAATGACCCGGGACGTATCGACCGATATTCGGCTTATGGCCTGCTCTCTAAGGTATACCTCACCAAAGCGGGTTACGGAATGAACGGCAGCCGCAATCAGGATGATCTCGACAAGGCAGCAGAATATGCCCGCAAGGTGATTGAGGAGAGCGGCCGTAACCTGTTGCCGGCTTACTCCGATATCTTCCGCCTGAAGAACAACTTCAGCGAAGAGAGCCTGCTGGCATGGCACTGGGTAGTCTCCAACCAGTGGACTTCACAGAATACCCTCCAGTCGGACCTCGGCATCGTTGGTTTCGACGAGTATGGTGCCACATGGGGTGGTTATAACGGTCCCTCGGTCGACTTGCAGGATGCTTTCGGCGAGAACGCTCTGAGCCTTACCCGCAATAATGTGGACGCCCGCCGCAAGGGCACCATGATGATGTACGGCGACAAGTATGATTACTTCTGGGTGGACAAGGGTGGCTTCGACTACACCGAGTTTGCCGTGGAGAGCATGGAGTACCAGAGCGCCGTAGGCGCCAACGAGGTGAAGCACCTGGTGGGCAACGACAACGATCACAAGATCGGTATCGGCCACTCCATGGCACGTATGGCCACCAGCCTGAGTACGCACCTGCTACGGCTCGCCGATGTCTATCTGATCTATGCCGAGGCGGTGCTGGGTAACAGCGCTTCTACCTCCGATGCGAAGGCTCTCAAGGCGTTCAACGATGTGCGGGGACGCTCCCTGCAGGGTTACGAGCCCAAGACCTCCATCACCTGGCAGGATATCTGGGAGGAACGTCGTCTGGAGCTGGCCTGCGAGGGTGACCGCTGGTACGACTACGTACGCTGGCATTACTATGAGCCGGCCAAGGCGATTGCCGAGATCAAAGCACAGCGCAGGAACCAGTACATCGGCCTGGGTCAGTACTATAAGACAGGCGTTTTTGATCCGGAGGTGACCTACTACGATACCAGTGCAGCGGCTCCCAATGTGACCGATGCCCACTTCCAGCTGCCCTTCCCGGATACCGACCTGACAATGAATCCTAACCTGCTGAAGGATCCGGTAGAGTTCGACCTGTCTGCCATTCAATATTAACCTAGAGGAGATATATCATTATGAAGAAGATAGTTACAGAAAAAAAAGGATGGTCATTGCTTCTGCTGCTGATCGCCCTCTTTACCTTCGGAGTACAGTCATGCAACGACAACCCCGATAAGTTTGAACTCACCGACGGTATCCCCGAGGTCTATTACGTACGTGTTCCCAATCCGGAGTCGGCTGACTCATTACTGGTACGCGCCTTCATGGACAACACCATCGTGCTGGTGGGTAAGAACCTGACCAGCATCCGCGAGATGTGGTTCAACGACAGGAAAGCGGTACTCAACTCCAGCTTCATCACCGACAACTACCTGTTTGTTACCGTTCCCAAGGAGATACCCGATGTGGTGACCGACAAGATCTACATGATCACCAAGGGAAACGACACCATTCCCTACGACTTCGGTGTCCAGGTGCCTGGTCCGGTGGTATCACGCATCTCTTGCGAATATGCACACGACGGTGATGAGGCGATCCTCTACGGTGATTACTTCATCGATGATATCAACGTGCCGCTCACCATCACCATGGCAGGAAACATTCCAGTCACAGAGATCATCAGCATCGAAAAAACAAGGGTGACCTTCCGTATTCCCGAGGGAGCACAGAAGGGTTACCTCAATGTAAAATCGATATATGGTACCGGCCGATCGAAGTTCCAGTTCCGCGATGACCGCGGCATGATCCTCGACTGGGACAACCTAGATGCCAACGGCGGTTGGCGTCCTGGCAAGATTAAGAACAGCGATCCTGAAGGAATCAGCGGCAATTATGTTTACTTCACTGGAACACTCGACGGTGATCCGGCTGTAGACTGGGCAGAAGATGACTTTTCCTTCAACCTCTGGGGATCTGCCAACGGGCGCCCCGAAGGGGATCTCTTCCCTTATGATCCGGCAAACTCCACCCTCAAGTTTGAGGTGAACGTGACGCAGCCCTGGTCTTCTCTTGCGTTGCAGATGATCTTTACTCCCTGGTCCACAAGCGGTACCAACAGCTACATCGCCGACGGCACTACGCCCCGCGGACTCTGGAGACCTTGGGAGAGCACAGGCAGCTATGTGACTGACGGCTGGGAGACCGTCTCCTTTCCACTGACAGAATTCAAATATGACCATGCTGGTGGTACGCTCGAGATGGCTCCCAAAGGCAACTATGGCGGTCTCACATTCTTTGTCTATCACGGTGGCATAGCCGGTACCGCCTGTACCCCCTATATCTGCATCGATAATATCCGAGTTGTTCCGAACGAATAAAACCCATAGATTATGAAAAATATAGTTACCAGAAGAAACAGATGGAACGGCATGGCACTTTTCATGATGTTGCTGACCAGTCTCCTGCTGTTGCCATCGTGTGAGAAAGAGGAGGTGAACAGTGAGCCACTGCTCCATTCGTTCGGGCCCTCTCCGGCACTGCGTGGTGGTGAGCTCCGGTTTATCGGACAGAATCTTGGAGAAGTCACTGCGGTGATCTTCCCGGGAGTCGCCGGCGGCACCGTGCAGGTGACCGATATCATCACTGTGAATGAACGGGAGATCAAGGTAGTGATCCCACAGGATGCCGGTGTGGGTATCGTGACGCTGGTCACCACCAGTGGCGAGATCAAAACACGTACTCCGCTTACCTACTCGGAACCTATTGCCATCAGCAAGGTATCCCCTTTGAAAGTAAAAGCGGGAGAGACGCTCACCATCGAAGGTGATTACCTCAACCTGATCAAACGGGTGATCTTCTTCGACAATGTAGTGGTAGAGGCCGACGCCTTCCTGCCGGGACAAACGCGGAAGAAGCTGCAGGTCGTGGTGCCCGCCGAGGCACAGACAGGCAAGATTATCATCTCCAACGGAGAGGAGATTCCCATCGAGGTCTACTCTGATGCCACCGTGGAAGTGGTTCTTCCCTCGGTACCTGCACCTGCAGACCTGGCGGACAAGAAGCCGGGCGAAGTGATTGAAATTGCCGGATCCGACCTTGATCTGGTGGTATCTCTTTTCATGCCCAATGGCGATGAGGTGCCGTTTGAACTGATTGAGACCGAAGGGGGCGAAGCGATACGCTTTGTGCTGCCGGACAACATGACTGATGGCGTGGTGGTAGCGATGCCTGCATCGGGTGTGGAAGTGGCAATCGCCAACATCGGCATGGCACTGCCTGCCAATGTGGTGGCAACTCCAGCAGAAGGGCTGCGCGCGGGAGACCTGATCACCCTGGAAGGGCTGAACATGGAGCTGGTTACCTCGCTCACCTTCCCCGGTGTGGCAGAGGCCGTTGAGCCGGAATCCCGGACAACCACAAAAGTAACTGTCACGATGCCTGCTGCCGCTATCAGTGGCAACCTCCTGCTCAATACCGGCAGCGGTATCTCGGTGGAGGTGGCCATTGAAACACTGAAACCCACATTCACAGCATATGAGAACAGCACGGTGCCGTTGGGTGACAACGTGGTGATCACGGGTGACGATCTCGACCTGGTAGCCAGGGTGCTCTTCACCGGCGGCGCCGAGGTGGAAGTGAGCAACACTTCGCCCACCAGCCTGGTGGTTGCCATGCCAACAATGAACGTGGAGAGCGGTGTCCTGACCCTCTTCATGGCCAACGGTGAGAGTGTAGAAATTCCTTCATTGACCATCGAAGCACCACAGTTTGCCTACTTCCCCGTGTTGCCGGATGAAGAGGAGGAACCGCTCAAGGGCGGTACCGTGATGACCATCGGCATAGCCAACGGCGACAAACTGACCGGCGTGAAGGTCGATGGAGCTGCTGTGCAGTATATCCTTAACAAGGATCTGCTTTATTTCGAGATCCCGCAACTGGCGAACGCAAACAGCAAGGTCACCTTGGTATCCTCCAATGGTGAGATCACCTACAGTATTCCCTTTATTCCTGCGACCGATGTGGAGATCGTAATCTTCAACACCCTAACTGACCTGGGTAATTGGAGCGATCCGCGTGTATATATCGCGGCCAGCGAGTTTGACAGGGATATCCCCGGCGATGCCAAGATGAAGATCTACTTCGCACAAAAAGAGGCATGGGGACAGGTGCAGATCAATGATGGCAACTGGAGCAATGCCGGCATCGTTTTCCCGGAACTGGGAGGTCCAACCCTAACGACAGACAATGCCGGTGGTAAGGATGTGAAAGAGATTGAACTCACGCTCACACCCGAGCTGGTACAACGCTTCCGCGATAACAACGGTATTATCATGCAGGGTTCCGACTGGATCATCTCGAAGGTATCCATCAAATATCAGATATCCTTGGAAAAAACAGTCTGGACCGGTGACGTAGATCTCGGCAACTGGTCAATCAATTACGAGGTGAAACCTCCCTCCATCTTCCTGGATGCAGGTGTCAAGGCAGGCATGAAACTGAGGCTCTATGTCGATTCCTATGGTGCCGAACCCAAGGTGCAGCTCTTCAACGGCCACTGGGAACGTATCTACGGCGACATATCAATAGAGGCGACAAATAGCGATGTGTGGAACGGGAATGTCATCACATTGCCGATTGATGCAGCGATTGCGGCCAACCTGAGAGAGTCTATCGACTGGGGTTACTGTCTCATTGTACAGGGCCAGGATTGTGTGATGAAGAAGATCACAATCGAATAAAAGATATTTTGCAGGGACTGTTTGGACAGGCTATAGAATTTGGTCGGTTCAAACAGTTTCTCCTCATTATCCTGCCGGTTATCATATTGACATTAAAATGTTAAAAAATGATTTGGAAAATCATTTTAAGGTCTGTCATATGCCTGTTGCTGATCACCCTGCTGCCAGCAATATCCTGCTCAAAGGGTGGAGAAGAACCGCCTGCAGGTGATCCTCCGCAGCTGGTCTCCAGTGAACCGGCTAACGGCCAGACCGATGTGGCGGAGGGGATCACCGGGATCACCCTTCGTTTCGACATGAACGTGACGCTTGCACCCTCACCGCAGATCACCCTCAATGGGCAACAGGTATCCAACCTGCAACCCGGATTGGGGGGAGAGCTAAAGATGACGGTGCCACCGCTGCAACCCGCAACGAACTACACGCTGCTGGTACCTTCCCATACGGTGAAAGGGCCTACGGGACTCTTTAACGTCTCCGAGATTCGGATCACCTTCAACACCCGTACGCCTGCTTCACCACGCGAGGGACTCTCCCCTGAGGCGGAGAAGCTGCTGCAGTACCTGAAGTTGCAGGAGGGGAAGGCAATCCTCTCTGGCAGCATGGCCAATGTTGCGTGGAATATCAGCGAGGCGGAGTGGGTACACCATCACACCGGTAAATGGCCGGCCATCAACTGCTTCGACTATATTCATCTTCATGCTTCTCCGGCAAACTGGATTGATTACGGAGACATCTCCATAGTGGAGGATTGGTGGAACAACCGGGGTGTGGTGTCGGCCATGTGGCACTGGAATGTGCCGGCCAACAGCGGAAAGGAAGGTGAATACAGCTTCTACTGGGGTACCAAACCGGAAGAGACGCTGTTCGATGTAACGAAGATCAACGACCCCTCATCTGAAGAGTACAAGAGGATGATCTCCGATATCGACAAGCTCTCCGGCTATCTGAAACTGTTGAAAAACAAGAACATCCCGGTTGTGTGGCGTCCCCTACACGAGGCAGCTGGCAACACCGGCCTCTACAGTGGGGGCACAGCCTGGTTCTGGTGGGGTGCCGGGGGGGCGGAGTCATTCAAGCAACTCTGGCAGCTGATGTTCGACCGGATGACGCATCACCACGGACTGGACAACCTGATCTGGGTATGGACCTCGCAGATGACCGACTCAGACTGGTATCCGGGAGATGACTACGTGGATATAGTGGGAAGGGATATCTACAACGAGGCGGGTGCATCAAACATCAGGAATGAATTCACCACGCTGCAGAATCGCTATCCCGACAAACCGGTCGCCCTCAGCGAGTGCGGCAACGTGGCCAGGATCAGCGACCAGTGGAATGGCGGAGCAAAATGGCTCTGGTTTATGCCCTGGTACGATTACAACAGGACCCTCAATCCCGGAAGCGACGAATTCCAACAGAAGACGCATGAGCATGCCTCCATCGACTGGTGGGAAGATGCCCTGGCACAACCTTATGTCCTTACACGCGACGATTTACCCGATCTCTATCAATAGTATAAAGACCACAACAATGAAGTCATATAAGCAACAGATCAAAGAGATGATGAAGGAGCAGGAATCTCTCCTCACCAGGAAGAACGAACCGCTGGAGGGGGGCAACGGCTGGTACCGACGCTACCGCTATCCGGTGCTCACCGCAGCCCACACTCCCCTACACTGGCGGTACGACCTCAACGAGGCGACCAACCCGTTGCTGATGGAGCGCATCGGCATGAATGCCACCATGAATGCCGGTGCCATCAAGTGGAATGGCCGCTACCTACTAATGGTACGCGTGGAGGGCGTCGACCGCAAGTCTTTCTTCGCCATCGCCGAGAGCCCCAATGGGGTCGACAACTTCCGCTTCCGGGACTATCCGGTGGAGATCCCCGAGACGGAGGATCCCGTCACCAACATGTACGACATGCGGCTCACCGCCCACGAGGATGGTTGGATCTACGGCATCTTCTGCGCAGAGCGGTACGACGAGACTGCACCCGCAGGCGACCTCTCCCGGGCGAAAGCAGCAGCCGGCATCGTCCGCACGAAAGACCTGCTCTCCTGGGAGCGACTGCCCGACCTGATCTCCACCAGCCAGCAGCGCAATGTGGTGCTTCATCCCGAGTTCGTGAATGGCAAGTACGCACTTTACACCCGTCCGCAGGACGGTTTCATCGATGCCGGTAACGGTCAGGGTATCGGCTGGGCACTGATCAATGACATGGCAAACGCGGTGGTGAAAGAGGAGAAGATTGTCGACCGTCGATACTATCACACCATCAAGGAGGTGAAGAACGGCGAAGGACCGGCTCCCATCAAGACACCGCAGGGGTGGCTCCATCTGGCGCATGGCGTAAGAGCATGTGCCGCGGGTCTGCGATATGTATTATATTTGTATATGACTTCACTGGATGATCCCTCGAAGCAGATTGCTGCTCCCGGCGGTTATTTTATGGCGCCCGAGGGTGAGGAACGGGTGGGTGATGTCTCCAACGTGCTCTTCAGCAATGGCTGGATCGCCGATGAAGATGGCTCCCTCTACATCTATTACGCCTCCTCCGATACCCGTTTGCACGTGGCTACCACCACCGTGGAACGACTGGTGGATTACTGCCTGCACACCCCGGAAGATGGTCTCACCTCAGGGGCATCGGTCAGGACGCTGAAAAAACAGGTCAACAGGAACCTGGCAATCCTGAAAACCATAGATTGACGACGGGCGGTGCTTCACTTGGAAAATGAAAAACAGACAACATGATCACCTTAAAGGAAAAAATTGGCTATGGTTTAGGCGATGCTGCCTCTTCCATGTTTTGGAAGATCTTCGGGATGTATTCCCTCTTTTTCTATACCGACGTGTTCGGTATCACCGCAGCTGCCGCCGGTACCATGTTTCTGGTTGCCCGGCTCTGGGACTCGCTCACCGATCTGTTGGTTGGTATCATGAGCGACCGCACCAGGACTCGCTGGGGTAAATATCGTCCCTACCTGATCTGGTTCGCATTCCCCTTTGCGGTGATGGGTGTCATCACCTTCTACACGCCTGACTTCGGGCAGACAGGCAAGCTGGTCTACGCCTACATCACCTACTCGATGATGATGCTGGTCTACACGCTGGTCAATGTACCCTACGCCTCACTGCTGGCGGTCATCTCCTCTGATCCCCGCGATAGGAATACCCTCTCTTCCTACCGCATGTCGTTCGCCTTCATCGGAAGCTTTGTAACCTTCATGCTGCTACAACCGCTGATCGACTTCTTCGCGGATAAATTCGGCGGAAATACTGCTGCAGCGGCAACAGCAGTGG
>WOYT01000067.1 GCA_011620695.1 Proteiniphilum sp. | reverse complement strand
CGGCATAGGCATCATCCGCCTGCATCATCGCTGCCAGCTGGTTGTCGCTCATGGCGTTGGTACCGCTGTCAGTGAGCATGTCCAGGAACACATCTTTCGTGTTCAGTCGGAAAGTGTTGAAGCCTCCCTCATACAATGCTTCCAGTCTCCTTTCTATGGGTACCAGGTGCAGCTTTTGTACCACCCGTACCTTGTGCAGTTCCAGGGGGATGTTTTCCCCGTGATAAAATTTGATCTCTTTCATGATTGGTTTGTTGGTTTGATAACTGTTGTCTGTTTGTATGATAATTGTTGTGTTAATCTTTTATTTTGATGTTGTTTCAGGTATTAAGCCGATAAATAGAAAATTGAAGCTGCAAATTTAGGAAAATTTATTATCATAACAAATATTTCGGTTCTTCCTTTTATTGTTCATATTGTTGTTCATACTTTATTCAAATTATTCATTAATCGTGAAAGCTGTTTATAGAAAAAACACTATATTTGCGCAGCACAAAATCTATAATCATCATAGACTCACTTTTTAAAATAAAACAAATCATGGAGAAACCCTATGTAATAGGAATCGATGTGGGCGGAACGAACACAGTCGTCGGCATTGTTGACAAAAGAGGACAAATCTTGATCAGCGGCAGTATCAAAACAGCCAAACATTCAGAGGTAGAGGATTATCTGGATGAACTGACCGAACTGATCGAAGACCTGATCAGCCAGACCACTACAAAAGATCAGATCAAGGGCATCGGTGCCGGAACACCTAACGGTAACTACTTCACGGGAAGCATCGAGTTTGCACCCAACTTGAAATGGAAAGGGGTGATCCCTTTTGCGCAGATGCTTGAGGAACGTGTAGGTATACCGGTGGCCCTCACCAATGATGCCAACGCTGCAGCCATTGGAGAGATGACCTATGGTGCAGCCCGTGGAATGAAGGATTTCATCGTGATCACGCTTGGTACAGGGGTCGGTAGTGGTATCGTGGTGAACGGACAACTTGTCTATGGGCACGACGGCTTTGCCGGTGAGCTGGGGCATGTGATCATGCGGCGTCACAACGGTCGTTTATGCGGTTGTGGCAGAGCCGGATGTCTGGAAGCATATGCATCGGCTACGGGTGTGGCGCGTACAGCCCGTGAGTATCTGGAGCTTCGGCCTGATGCCCAGACTCGGTTACGCAACATCTCAATCGATGATATTACCTCCAAAGATGTATTTGAAGCTGCCATGGCAGGCGATGAGATGGCGAAAGAGATCTTTCGTTTCACGGGTGAGATGCTGGGCGAGGCGTTTGCCGATTTCGTTGCTTTCTCCAGTCCCGAGGCAATCATTCTCTTTGGAGGACTTTCCAAGGCGGGAGACTTGATAATGAATCCGATACACGAGAGCATGGAGAAAAACCTGCTCAACATCTTCAAAAATAAGGTAAAACTGAAGTTCTCCGAATTGAAGGAGAGCGATGCCGCAGTACTGGGAGCCAGTGCGCTGGGCTGGGAAGTAAAATAATGCGATAACCGATTGCTGAAGCTGGTAATCTTGCAGGGAATGACACCAACGGTGTCATTCCCTTTTTTATAGCAAAACAAATGGAACAATAAACGAAAATGATCAATAGATTTTATACCTTTGTACTCCTTTACAAATTAACGTGTCAAAAAGAGAGTTGATGTCACAGAAAATTCAAACAGCCCTCATATCCGTCTATCACAAAGATGGGTTGGAGGAGATTCTTCAGGAACTAAACAATCTACGGGTCAAATTTATCTCTACCGGTGGTACCCGCGAATTTATTGAATCACTGGGGTACGAATGCGAAGGGGTGGAAGAGGTGAGTGGTTATCCTTCCATCCTGGGCGGACGGGTCAAGACCCTTCATCCCAAAATTTTTGGAGGTATCCTTTACCGACGCGAAAATGAAGCCGATAGGAAACAGGTTAAAGCATATGACATCCCCTCAATCGATCTGGTTATTGTAGATCTCTATCCGTTTGAGGAGACAGTGGCAGCAGGTGTCAGCGAGGATGAGATCGTTGAGAAGATTGACATTGGTGGGATCTCATTGATCCGCGGAGCGGCCAAGAACCATAAGAATGTGTTGGTTGTTCCTTCACAGAAGCAGTATGAGAGACTGTTAGCGCTATTAAAAGATAAAAAGGGAGAAAGTGATGAGGAGGATCGTCGCTGGTTTGCTAAAGAGGCTTTTAAAGTTTCTTCAGGCTATGACGCTGCTATCTTCCGTTACTTTGACAGCGACGATCACAGCGCCCTGCGGATAAGTTACGATGAAAGCAAGCAGTTACGATATGGTGAGAACCCCCATCAGAAAGGATTCTTTTATGGTCACTTCGATCAGATCTTTGAACAACTGCACGGCAAAGAGATCTCCTACAACAACCTCCTTGATATGGATGCAGCCATCTCTCTCATTGCTGATTTCGATGAGACCGCACTTGCCATCCTCAAACACAACAACGCCTGTGGCATGGCATGTCGTCCCACTGTCCTGGAAGCATGGGAGGCAGCCCTGGCCGCCGACCCGGTTTCTGCGTTTGGTGGAATAGTGGTGACCAACCGGACTGTCGATCGGGCAGCTGCTGAAGCCATCAACTCCATTTTCTATGAGGTATTGATTGCTCCGGCGTATGAGAAAGAGGCCCTGGATATTTTGTTTCAAAAGAAAAATCGTATAATTTTGGTACTCAAATCGCTGGAACAAGCGTTGCAGCCCATGCAATACCGATCTGTACTGAACGGCATGCTGGCTCAGGATAGAAACATGAGCATTCAGAGCGCCGGTGACCTGCAGGTTGTGACTCACAAGGCACCCACCTCTGCTGAGACGGAAGATCTGCTCTTTGCAAACAAGCTGGTAAAACATACCAAATCAAATGCGATTGTTCTGGCAAAGAACAAACAGCTGATTGCCAGCGGTACGGGACAAACATCGAGGGTGGATGCACTCACTCAGGCCATTGAAAAAGCCGGACACTTTCAGTTCGACCTCCATGGTGCAGTGATGGCCAGCGATGCTTTCTTTCCCTTTGCCGATTCTGTGGAGATTGCCCACAAGGCGGGAATTACAGCCGTGATACAACCGGGAGGATCGATTCGAGACGACGAGTCGGTCGATTACTGTAACCGGAACGGCATCGCCATGGTAATCACTGGGAGAAGACATTTCAAACATTAAACATTCAAAACCAATAGCTGAAAGCTGATCAAAGCGAAGCGGATTGAAGACTCCGGTTTATCGGAGGATTCCGCAAGGCGGGAAATGCTGAATGCTCATAACTACAAATAACATGGGTTTATTTTCATTTACGCAGGAGCTGGCGATGGACCTCGGTACCGCCAATTCAGTGATTGTGAACAATGCCGGGAAGATTCTCCTGGATGAGCCTTCCATCGTGGCACTGGATCGCAAGACCGACAAGATGATCGCTCTTGGGGAGAAAGCAAGACAGATGCACGGGAAGACCCACGAGAATATACGCACGGTGAGACCCCTGAGAGATGGGGTGATTGCCGATTTCAACGCCGCTGAACAGATGATCAGGGGGATGATCAAGATGGCCAACAAAAACAAGGGTGGACTCTTCTCTCCCTCTTTGCGTGTCGTGATCTGTATTCCCTCCGGCAGCACGGAAGTGGAGATTCGAGCCGTACGTGACTCGGCGGAGCATGCCGGTGGTCGTGATGTTTACATGATCTTTGAACCGATGGCTGCTGCGCTGGGGATCGGCCTTGACGTAGAGGCTCCGGAAGGAAATATGATCGTTGACATAGGCGGGGGAACCACAGAGATCGCCGTGATCTCACTGGGAGGCATCGTCTCCAACAAATCGATCAAGATTGCAGGCGATGACTTCACCGAGGATATACAGGATTACATGGGTCGTCAGCATAACATCAAGGTGGGTGATCGCACCGCTGAACAGATCAAGATCAATGTGGGATCGGTATTGACCGAACTGGATAATCCACCTGAAGATTTTGTCGTGCATGGTCCCAACAGGATGACCTCACTTCCCATGGATGTACCGGTCTCCTACCAGGAGATTGCACACTGCATCGAGAAATCGGTGTCGAAGGTCGATTCAGCTGTCTTGAGCGCTCTGGAACAGACACCTCCGGAGCTCTATGCCGACATTGTCCGCAACGGTATCTACCTTACGGGGGGCGGATCCCTGCTAAGAGGTCTCGACAAGCGTCTGACAGAGAAGATAGGCATCCCTTTCCGGGTGGTCGATGATCCGCTCCACATGGTAGCCAAGGGGACCAGTATTGCGTTGAGGAACATTGATAAGTTCTCCTTTCTGATGAGATAGGATTCTCACTCTCACCGGCAGCACAGCTTGATCGGGTTATTTGAAGTAGGATTGCATGCGTAATCTGTTCAATTTTATCATACGAAACAGTCATTGGCTGGTTGCAATTCTCCTGGTTGCATTCAGTTTCTATCTTGTTTTTGCGCATAACTCCTATCAGCGAAGCGTCTATCTCTCTTCAGCCAATCAGATATCAGGATGGGTCTATACCGTTTCTGGTAATGTCTCATCTTTTTTCTTTCTCAGGAAAAACAACCGGGAGCTGATGGAACGAAACGCTCAATTGGAACAGGAGTTGCAGGTATGGAGAGAAAAAGCTGATTCGCGTTTGTGTGATGATTCCCTCTCGATAGAAGCATTTGTGGCCGACTCTACCGGTGGTGAGCCTCACTTTACCTTTATTCCTGCGGAGGTGGTCAATCTGAGCTTCTCGGGTGTGAACAACTACATCACCATCAACAAAGGAAGTAAGCAGGGGATCAAACCCGACATGGGGGTCATATCCCACCAGGGTGTGGTGGGTGTGGTGTCGAATGTTTCCTCCAATTTCGCAGTGGTGATCCCTGTCATCAATCCCAAGTTCCGGTTGAGTGCCCGCCTCAAACATTCGGAGAACAATGGTTCTCTTTACTGGGGTGGTAGAACCATCAGTGAAGCGGAAGTGCGGGAATTACCCCGTCATGAGGTCTATAGCGTGGGAGATACCGTAATCACCAGCTTCTCACGTATCTTTCCCAAGAACCTTGTCATTGGGCGTGTGAGTGGCTTGGGTAAATCGGCAGATGACAATTTTATCACAGTCAATCTTGAGCTGGCAACCGATTTTTATACCCTGCAGGATGTATTGGTTATCAACGATCGGTTTTATGAGGAACAGGTGGCCCTGGAAGAATTAATGGAGCAATGAAAATCAGTTACCTACACGAATTTTTTCTGTTTCTGCTGTTGATCCTGATACAGGTTTTGTTGTTGAGCCGGATCAACCTCTTTGGTCTGGCTACCCCTGTACTGTATGGTTATTTCCTTCTAAAGCTGCCTATTGGCCGAAACCTCTTTTATGTAATCATCTCCGCTTTTCTTATGGGACTGATCATCGACATCTTTCTGAACACGCCCGGCATGAATGCTGCAGCCATCACGCTGGTAGCGATGTTTAGAAAACCAATGATGTCTCTCTTTTTTGAGAAAGAGGAGTTTGAGGGTTTTGTTCCTGGGATGAACAGTGCACCCGGACCCTTTGTGCGATTTACCATTTTTACGATCTTCCTGCATCTCACGCTCCTCTTTTTCATTGAATCTTTCACGCTATTCAACCTGGTCAACACGCTCCAGCGAATCATCATTTCTGCGGTGAGTTCAATCATACTCATCATTGCCTTTGACATGCTAATCTATAGGAGAAAAAGTGGTGAACAGTCCTGGTAATCTTGCCAACAGAAGAAAAGTGATCGCTGCTGCAGTTGTGATCATTGCACTGATCTATCTGGTGCAGCTCTTTCGCCTGCAGTTGCTGAGTCCGGAGTACCGTGAGTATGCCGACAGCAACGCCTTTCTT
The DNA here is from genome assembly GCA_011620695.1 of Proteiniphilum sp. GTDB lineage: Bacteria > Bacteroidota > Bacteroidia > Bacteroidales > Dysgonomonadaceae > Proteiniphilum. The sequence continues at coordinate 7,208 of WOYT01000067.1, read as the reverse complement.
CGCAGAACACTTTACCCGGCCAGGGGAGCCATTTACGACCGGAATGACAACCTGCTGGTATATAATCGACCTACCTATGATGTGATGATGGTGGTTCGGGAAATGGAACAGTTCGATACCACTGACTTTTGCCGTACGCTCAACATTGACCTTGAACAGTTCAACCGCCTCGATGCCGATATGAGAGACCCACGCAAAAATCCGGGTTACTCTTCCTATACCCCCCAGTTGTTTCTTTCTCAGCTTAGTGTAGAGGAGTATGGCCTGTTGCAGGAGAAGCTCTATAAGTTTCCCGGGATTTACATCCAGAGCCGAACCGAGCGACAGTACAACTATTCCGGCATGGGGTTAGTCCTTGGCTACGTGGCAGAGGTCGATAAGAACAAGATGGCTGCCGATCCCTACTATGTGCGGGGTGATTATGTCGGGAAATCGGGCATTGAGCTCTCACACGAAGAGGATCTGCGTGGAGAGAAAGGGGTGGAGGTGTTGCTGCGCGATGCCCATGGCAGGGTGCAGGGTCGTTATGAGGAGGGACGGCTCGATGAGGCACCAGTATCTGGTAAGGATCTGAAAATCAGTATCGATATTGATCTTCAGTTATATGGTGAACAGTTGATGCATAACAAGGTGGGTAGTATCGTCATGATTGAACCCAGGACAGGTGAGATTTTATGCATGGTCTCGGCACCTACCTATGATCCATCCCTCCTCACCGGCAAAGCGTTTGGTACCAACTATCGATCGCTGGAAAACAACCCCTATAAACCGCTGATCAACCGGGCCATCGCCGGCACTTACCCTCCGGGGTCGACCTTTAAACCTACACAGGGATTGATTTTTCTGCAGGAGGGGATTATCACCCCGGAGACTCGCTACTCCTGTTTTGGTGGTTATCCCCCCCTCGGGGGACGTCCCGCCTGTCACGGGCATGCTTCGCCACTGGCCATCCAATATGCATTGGCTACCTCCTGTAACTCATTCTTTTGCTATGGGTTAAATGGAATGCTCAGTAACAGAACGAAATATTCAGGAACAGGCAATGCGTTCGATGTCTGGAAGGATCATATGGTGAAGATGGGTTTCGGCTATCCGTTGGGGGTGGATCTCCCTTCCGAGAAAAGGGGCTTTATTCCCAACAGCAAGTTTTATTCGAATGTGTTCAAAACTGACCGGTGGAATGCGCACAACATCATCTCTATTGCTATCGGCCAGGGAGAGATACTCGCAACGCCCCTGCAGATAGCGAACATGGGAGCACTAATTGCCAACAGGGGCTATTACTACACACCGCATGTGGTAAAGGAGATCAAAGGGGGAGCACTGGATGAAAAATACACCACCCGTCACGCGTCGGGTATCAACAGGGAGCATGTCGAGCTCATTGTTGCCGGTATGGCTGATGCAGTGACCATTGGCACCTGCCGTGGCATCAATCTGGAACCTTTCATGGAGGTGTGTGGCAAAACCGGTACTGCTGAGAACCCACATGGTGATGCCCATTCACTCTTCATGGGCTTTGCTCCCAAGGATGATCCTCAGGTGGCCATCGCGGTGGTGGTGGAAAACGGTCGTTTTGGTGCAACCAATGCAGTACCCATTGCACGGCTCATGTTGCAGCAATATTTCAGGGGTGAAGTACCGGAGAGCGACCGTTGGCTCGAGAACTCAGTGATCAACCGGGAGATACTGCCCTATGTCTATACGCGCAACCTACCAGTCAGGCAGAATGAACCAGTGAAACCACAAGAGGAACAATGATCTATCAAGGTAGCAGGGAAAGGATGGAAAAAGGTAAAATCGACTGGATGACAGTTGGCTTCTACCTCCTCTTTGTCGTGTTGGGTTGGCTCAATATCTATGCTGCCAGCTTCGACCTGGAGAATGCTACCGGATTGTTCGACATCTCCGGGAGAGCAGGAATGCAGCTGGTCTGGATCGGTTCCTCGTTGCTGCTTGCCTTTGCCCTGATTAAGATTGATGTGCGTTTTTACGAGACCTATGCCTTTCTCTTCTACCTGGCAGGTATTGCCTTGCTGCTCATCACGCTACTGATGGCGAAAGAGATCAACGGCTCGCGCTCATGGCTGATCATCGGTCCTTTGCGTCTGCAACCTGCCGAGTTCATGAAGTTCCTCATCGCCCTCATGCTGGCCAAGGTGTTCAACACCTATGGATTCCGTCTCATGGAGCGACGCAACCTCATCCTGGTATCAGCGATCATACTGCTTCCGGTGATATTGGTGATTGCCCAGAGTGAAACAGGAACAGCACTGGTCTATCTCAGTCTTATTCTTGTTCTCTACCGTGAAGGGTTGCCCGGCAGTTTTCTTTTCGCCGGGATCGCGGCCATCATCTATTTCGTACTGGGGATCAAATTCTCCGACAAAATGGTTGGTGTCATCTCGTTGGGGGAGTTTATGACCATTCTGTTGATTATCATCTTTAGTGCATTGATGATCCGCAATTACCTCAAGAGAAGCAAACCTTTCCGGACAATGCTCCTCTTTGCAGCAGCAATTTTTCTTGTTGCATACATCTTATCGTTTATGGGGGTGACCATCAATTGGGGCATTACAGCTCTGGCCGCGCTGATTACTTCAGCACTCTATCTGATCTATCTCTTTTTCCGTTACCGGCAGAAGAACTACCTGTTGATCCTCCTTTTTATGGTAGGCTCTTTTCTTTTTCTTGAATCAGTAGAATATGTGTTCTATGATCTGTTGCAACCTCATCAGCAGATGCGCATCAAGGTCACCCTTGGCATGGAACAGGATCTGAGTGGTGCCGGCTACCATGTGGGGCAGTCCAAGATCGCCATCGGTTCGGGTGGGTTAACCGGTAAGGGGTTTCTTAACGGCACCCAGACAAAGCTTAAATATGTGCCGGAGCAGGATACCGATTTCATCTTTTGCACCATCGGTGAAGAGCATGGTTTTATAGGATCGGCCATCATTCTCTTGTTGTTCCTGGTTTTCATCTTGCGGTTGTTGCATCTCGCGGAACGGCAGACCACCATTTTCGGGAGGGTGTACGGATATGCGGTGATGAGTATCTTCTTCTTTCACCTGGTCATCAACGTGGGGATGGTGATCGGCATCATGCCGGTAATCGGCATTCCCCTTCCTTTCTTCAGCTACGGCGGCTCTTCGCTTTGGGGATTCACCATCCTGCTTTTTATCTTGCTGCGTATCGACAAGTCGCGCAAACGAATATGAAAAAACTCTCCCAATCTGTATCATAGCTTCCGGAAAAAGGTTATTTTTGTCAAAAGAGAGCCTGATGACAAAGAACACTGGTTGACTGAGTAACAGGTTTACAATAATCCGATCAGGATGAGAAAACTGGTTGACATATGCTTGTTGAGCTTATGTCTGCACACCCTCAACGCGCAGCATCCGCAAATCCCCGCGGACAGCATCCGTTTATTGTTTTCCCAGACGAGAAAAGCTACCTATGAACATCGCCTGCTATGGGACAAGGATATCTACGGACCCATCATGCTGGTTGATCCGGTCAGCCGTGAGATCTTTGCCAATATGCCTGACAGCGAGGGGGTTCTGAAACCCTCTGAAGGGATTTACAGGGGCATCCTTCCTGAAAGGATTCCTGTGGCCAATACAGATGTGGAGTGGGGTGGTCTTCACTGGGCGATGATTCGACTGCCGCTGCCACCTGATCCTTACGACCGCATGGAGCTGCTAACCCATGAGCTGTTTCACTGTGCACAACCATCCCTGGGGTTTCATTTCCGTCGCGAAGAGAACAATCATCTCGATCGGAGGGAGGGACGCATCTATCTGCGACTGGAGCTTGAAGCTTTGCGTCAGGCGTTGCTGGCCGGCAGATACAACCGGTCGTTGGAACATCTACAAAACGCACTGCTCTTCCGCCGATATCGTCACCAGCTCTACCGGGGTTCTGAGGTAGCCGAGAACTACCTCGAGTTACTGGAGGGATTGGCCACCTATACCGGTCAGATGATGAGTGGCCGTGACAAATGGCAATGGCGGGATTATCTTCTCACTCGACTGCAGGTTTATGACAGATCCCTCTCCTTTGTGCGTACCTTTGCCTATGAGACCACCCCTGTCTATGGCTTCTTTCTCTATCAGAGGGAAAATGAGTGGAATAAACGGGTGACAGGCGAGAGTGATCTGACAGTTTTATTCGCTGAAGCATTCGGCATGGATCAACGCATCATCCTTCAGAGTCTCGTAAAACAGGTGGCAGTGGAGTACGACGGCAAGAGAATTGCCGATGAGGAACTCAGACGGGAGCTCTCCAACAACACCCGTCTGGATATCTACCGTGAGAAATTCCTGGAAGAACCCCACCTTGAGATCCGGCTGGAGGAGATGGAGCTCTCTTACGACCTGAATGGGGTGATCCCTCTGGATGAAGATGAGGGAACGGTCTATCTCTCTATTCAGATCAGTGACCGTTGGGGTTTGCTCAATGTAGAGGAGGGGGGAGCCCTGATGCGTTCCGACTGGCGCTGGATCATTGTGACCCCTCCGCTGGAGATCGATGGGAACAGGGTGACCGGCGAGGGATGGACACTTCTGTTGAACGAGGGTTACTTCGTGGAGGAAACAGCCGGCGGGATCTATCATATCTTCCGTAAACAATGAGGCTTTTTTTATTATTTTTGCAGCACAATTCAGATGCAAAATGATGAAGAAACTGGTTCGCTTTTTAGGAAAGCTGATGATTTGGTTTGTGCTGCTCTCAGTGGTGGGAGTGCTTCTTTTCAGGTTCCTGCCCGTCATCGGCACACCCCTGATGGTAATTCGTTCCGTTCAGTCGCTCAGTGAGGGAGAACGACCGGTCGTCAACTACCGGTGGGTTCCTTACGAACAGATATCGGATCACCTGAAACGGGCTGTGATCGCATCTGAAGACCAGCGATTCTATAGCCATCACGGGTTCGACAGGATTGAAATTGAAAAGGCAATCAGGGAGAACAAGAGTAGGAAAAAAGCGCGTGGCGCCAGTACCATTTCACAGCAGACAGCCAAGAACCTCTTTCTCTGGCCTCGCTCCTCCTGGCTCAGAAAAGGGTTGGAAGCCTGGTTTACACTTTTAATTGAACTGTTGTGGCCAAAAGAGCGAATCCTGGAGGTTTACCTCAATATCATGGAGACCGGTAAGGGGCTCTACGGTGCCGAAGCGGTAGCACGAACCCATTTCAACACCACCGCGGCAAAGCTTACCCCCCAGCAGTCGGCACTGATAGCAGCAACACTCCCCAACCCGTTGGTTTACAACTCGCTTCAGCCCGGTACCTACATCAAAAGAAGACAGGCTTGGATTCTTCGGCAAATGCATACCATCCGTCTTGTCGAGGGTGATGAAGAGAGGTGATTCACCTGTGAGCCGACCGATTTGCTTCAATCTTTTTGGCTATGAGAAAGAATTTCGCTATTTTTACGGTTCGATTTCGGGGGGGGTAGATATGTACGAAGCAGAAAAGAGAGCTGCTGAAACTCCTGTTCGATACCCACAGGCATTTTTACCGGGAACATCAGAGAAACCGCAAGTAAGTACTTCTATCGGAGTTCCCTAAAAAAGAAACTGGTGATACAACTCAATCACAATAGCATCATGGCCGATGTGCTGGCAGAGCACAACGAGTTGATTCCTGTGCTCAACCGTTTCGGTATCCGAATCGGTGTGGGTGATCATACACTGCTTGAATTGTGTGAAGCCTATGAGCTGAATGCCGATTTCATCCTTACCGTGCTCAACGTTTACCTCGACGACTCCTACCTGCCCGACACCTCACTCACCCTGTTTGATGCAGGATTGATTGCCGACTATTTCCACCGGACTGTGGAGAACTATATTGAAGTGCTGGTTCCCAACATCGAGAAGCACCTCAATGCTTTCATCGCGCTGAGCGGCAGCGAGAGCAGGGAGCTGAGTATGCTGCGTGAGCTCTTCCTCCGCTTCAGAGAGCGGATGACCAGCTACCTGCAACAGATGGCCGAGAATGATAGTGATGATCTTCCCGATGACCTGTTGCATGACCTGAAAAGTATTCTGATCAAACATTTATCAACGGAGTACAACCAGAACCTCGCCTATGCTACAATTTTCTCCGTGCACTCCCTCGAAAAGGATCTGGCGGCTCATAACCGCCTACGCGACAAGGTGCTTCGTCCCAAGCTGAATGAACTGGACCATACCGCTATCCAGGAATTACAACAGTCAATCTCTGAGGAGCACAACCACAACCACCGTCAGAATGCCTCCAGCGACCGGGCACTCACCAACCGTGAAAAGGAGATCCTGCGGTTGATCGTACAGGGTCATACCAACAAGGAGATTGCCGAGGTGCTGGTTATCAGTCACAACACGGTGCTTACGCATCGTAAAAATATTATTGCCAAAACAGGTATCAAAACTGTTCCCGGCCTTACTTTCTATTGTATCCGCAACGGTTTGATATCGATGTAGCATTTTTTACCCATAACCTGTATGTCAAAAAATAGTTTTCTTCGTGCCAAGCTCACCAACTACGGTGAAGTACTGGAACACAAATATGATCTGGCCATCCTCCCCTGGGGAGCGATTGAACCCCACAACTACCATCTGCCCTATCTGACGGATGGTATCATCTCCTACGAGATTGCCTGCGACTGTGCTGAAAATGTTTATAACCAAGGCGTTACCTGCATGGTGCTGCCGCCTGTCTGGCTCGGATCACAGAATGCGGGTCAGTGGAACAAACCCTTTTGCGTGCACACACGGAGCGAAACACAAAAAGCGATCCTTACCGATATTGTTACCTCTCTTCACGGACAAGGCTTCCGGAAGCTGGTTATCATCAACGGACACGGAGGGAATACCTTCAAGCCTTATATTCGTGATTTGACGATGGCTTTTCCCGATTTTCGTCTGGTGGTGGCCGACTGGTGGGCGATTGTTCCCACGGGTGACTATTTCGCGGAGAAACCCGATGAGCATGCAGGCGAACAGGAAACTTCGGTGATGCTTCACTACCACCCTGAACTGGTTGCAATGGAGCGGGCAGGAGACGGCATCGTTTCACCATCGCGGATAGAGGCAGTAGACCAAAAAATAGGTTGGATGCCCCGCAACTGGGACGAAATTTCTTCGGATACCGGTATCGGTAACCCGAAAAAATCGACTGCCGAAAAGGGGGCACGTTACGTGCAGGCCGTCATCGAAAAAATTACGAA
>WOYT01000006.1:1537-2748 GCA_011620695.1 Proteiniphilum sp. | reverse complement strand
ATATTCTCTTCCACGCAGGAACCAATCACATCTGCATATTTCTCCAGCAGGGAGGTATAGCTACTTCCCATCTCGGCAGCAACCTTGTAGGCTACATGGATCAGCTGACGGAAATTGGGATTGTAGTCGGGGTGTCCCGGGATATGACGCAGCGTGTTGGCGAACTTCTCACTGCTCCATCCCCTCACCTCTTCTACCGAGGGCAGCTTTGATCCGTCGATATCAATTACATCGGCATAAGGGGCACACAATTCTTCCTGCCGATTGTAAGAATTTTCGTAAATCTTCTTTGCCAGCTCAAGACCCTCACCGCCGGCAACAGCCAGCCCGATCACCTCCTCCAGCCAGGTAGTTCCGGCCGTTTTCAGGTGCAGACCTTTGTCGTAGCGCAGAATGATATCGGCCATAATGGGGTAGATGGAGAACTTGTCGCTGCCAGAGTGGACACTGAGCTTCAGCTCCTGTGGCAACCCAAACTCACGGATGGCATAGTCGATTACCAGCACATCCTCTTCGAACTCTTTTGCAAACTGATCCAGGTCGCCCACATAGTCCACTCCCTTGTTGAAGCGACCGGTAAACTTGGGTGCAATCGTTTGTACGGGAACACCTTTATCAGCAAGCATTTTCAAGATGAAAAGCAGTTCTACCGGCGTCTGAGGCGACTCAACTTCATCCATAGAGACCTCCGTGATAAAGTTGCCTTCGCCTTTCTCTTTCTTCAGATAGGCGTAGATCTCGGAAGCATGCTGCGTTGCAGCCAAGAACTTGGAGGCGATTGTCTCCAGCAGCTCTTTGGTCACCTGTAATGGAGCCTCCATGCCGGGAATCTCCAATTCTCCCATATACTTCTCACAGGAAGCTACAAAGGCATCCACCTCCTCTTTGCTGCTCTCCTTTCCGATAAAGGAGGCCACATCGAGGGTGAAGAAGTCTGAGACCTCCACATACCTGGCAACGGTCGTGAGGTTGATATGGTCTGCATCCACAAAGTAAAGACCCGTGAAACCAAGTGCTTTCACCGCTTCATCAGCCTCTTTGCGGGTATCAGCCGGTTCTGTGCCTACATAGATATGTTCCCTGTTCGACTTGTTCCAAACGGGACTGATATGCAACCCTTTTTCATTTGCTTTCATGATCGCTCTCAGCTGAGCTTTTCCCTGATGCGTGAAACGGTCACCCACACCAATACTGTATTTCCCTAATTTCAT
>WOYT01000006.1:0-1437 GCA_011620695.1 Proteiniphilum sp. | reverse complement strand
TTCCCTGATGCGTGAAACGGTCACCCACACCAATACTGTATTTCCCTAATTTCATATGATTATTTATTTGGTACCCGGAAGACGCTATACCCACCGGTGCCGGTGTCATCAATCATGAACCGTCTCCTTGTACCTGTTTTAAAATTGAAAGAATTGATTTGCGTTATGATAGGATATGTTCTCCACCATCTTCCCCAGGAAATCCATTTCGGAAGCAGGAAGCAGTCCGTTCTCCACATCATTCCCGATAAGGTTGCACAAGATGCGACGAAAATACTCATGCCTCGGGTAAGAGACAAAGCTGCGTGAGTCGGTAAGCATTCCCACGAAACGGCTCAGAAGGCCAAGGTTTGAGAGTGAATTCATTTGTGCTTCCATTCCTGTTTTCTGATCAAGGAACCACCATGCCGAACCGAACTGCATTTTCCCCGCAATAGAACCATCCTGAAAGTTTCCGATCATGGTTGCGACCATATCATTGTCTTTTGGGTTGAGGTTGTAAATGATGGTTTTTGCCAGCCTGTTGTCTTTGTCCAGCTGATCAAAAAAACGACTCATCGCTTTGGCTACCGTAAAGTCTCCGATCGAGTCGAAGCCGGTGTCGGGCCCCAGTTGCTTAAACAGTCGGGTATTGTTGTTACGGATGGCACCGTAATGAAACTGCTGGGTCCATCCTTTTTCCCAATCCATGACTGCACCTTCATGCAGCATGGCTGATTTGAATTTCATGATCTCCTCTTTTGTCAGCTCCTTCCCCCCATACACTTTATCAAAAATTTGCGTTATTTCTGTTTCAGTATAGGGTTCTGCATAAAACTCTTCAATTCCGTGATCAGACAATTTACATCCCACACTGGCGAAAAAATCATGCCGTTTGCGGAGTGCTTCGATCAGATCCCTGAATTTATGAATTGTGACACCCGACACATCTGCTAATTTTTCCACATAGGCACGGTATTCTTTTGGATTTTCCACCGCCATCGCCTTGTCGGGGCGCCAGGTAGGCAACACTTTAATCTCAAAACCTTCTTCTTTTAATGAAATATGATGTTCCAGCGTGTCTGCCGGATCATCGGTGGTGCAGACCACTTTCACGTTAAACATCTTCATCAGTCCCCTGGCAGAATATTCCGGGGTTCTCAGTTTTTCCGTACAGACATCGTAAATCTCTTTTGCAGTACCAGGGTTCAGGAGCTTGTCCACCCCAAAGGCTCTCTTCAACTCCAGATGGGTCCAGTGATACAATGGGTTCCGCATGGTGTAGGGCACCGTTTCTGCCCATTTCTCAAACTTTTCCCAGTCGGAGGTCTCTTTCCCGGTACAGTATTTCTCTTCAACACCATTTGTACGCATGGCACGCCACTTGTAATGATCCCCTTCGAGCCAGATCTGTCCGAGGTTGTCGAACTTGTGGTCTTCTGCGATATAGGCAGGGTT
>WOYT01000097.1 GCA_011620695.1 Proteiniphilum sp. | reverse complement strand
CGTATGAAGTATGTAGGAGCGCATATCAGCGCATCAGGTGGTGTAGAGAACGCGCCGCTCAACGCTCACGCCATAGGAGCCAAAGCATTTGCTTTTTTCACGAAGAACCAGCGGCAATGGGTTGCTGCTGCCTATAGTGAACAGAACATTGAACGGTTCCGCTCCCGTTGTCAGGAATATGGTTACGCACCCCACCAGATCCTCCCGCACAGCAGCTACCTGATCAACCTGGGTAACCCGGGCGAGGAGGAGGTGCAGAAATCACGTGCCGCGTTCAACGACGAGATGAAGCGGTGTGAGCAGTTGGGTATCAACCGGCTCAATTTCCACCCCGGCAGTCACCTGAACCGGATATCGGTGGATGCCTGCCTCAATCGAATCGCCGAGTCGATCAACATCGCTCTGGAGAAGACCACTGGTGTGACTGCCGTGATTGAGAACACCGCAGGACAGGGCACCAACCTGGGATACACCTTCGAGCAGATAGCTCAGATCATCGACAAGGTGGAGGACAAGAGCCGGGTGGGCGTCTGCCTCGATACGGCACACACCCTCGCTGCCGGCTATGAGATTAGAACTCGTGAAGGGTTCGGGGAGACCTTTCGCAAGTTTGATGAGATCATCGGCTTTCATTACCTCAGAGGGATGCACATCAACGACTCAAAAAAAGAACTGGCCTCACGGGTGGATCGCCACGACAGCCTCGGCAAGGGGGTGATGAACATGGATCTCTTCCGCTTTATCATGAATGACCCCCGTTTCGACAACATGCCGCTGATCCTCGAGACACCCGATGAAGCACGCTGGGCGGAAGAGATTCAGATGCTCTATTCGCTAATTTAGCATGCTACCTGTGTGAAACGGTGGGTGTCTGTTCAGCCTTCACATCAGACACATGGGTGGCGAAGTTGTAACCCAGCTTCTCATAGAGCGAAAGGAGGCGTGGCAGGCGTTTCAGAAACGCTGTATATTCCTTCTTGCCGGGTTTCATCCACTGCACCTCGCTCATGGCGGCCAGTCGCGGCAGGGTCATGTATTCCACGTGCTCAGGGTCACTGATATATTCTGTCCAGAGGTTGGCCTGCGCTCCCAGGATATGGTTTTTCTGCTCCGCAGTGAGCTGATCGGGTGCCGGCTCGAAACTGTAAACCTTCTCCAGGGGAAGATATCCGCCGATGGCCAGTGGCTCCCCTTCAGTGTGTTGCGTCTGATAATAGTCGAAGTAACAGTAGTCGGTGGGTGACATGATCACGTCGTGTCCCATTTGCGCAGCCTTTATACCGCCATCCATGCCGCGCCAGGACATCACCGTGGCATTGGGTGCCAGCTCACCCTCCAGGATCTCATCCCAGCCGATGATGCTTCTCCCGTGGTCGTTCAGGAATTTTTCGATGCGGGCAGTTACATAGCTCTGCAGGTAGTGCTCCGCCGTATGTCCGTTGCGGTCTTTGAGACCCAGCTCTTTGATGCGTGCCTGACAGTCGGGGCACTTCTCCCAGCGTGTCTTGGGCGCTTCGTCACCGCCAATGTGGATATACCGCGAGGGAAAGATCTCCATCACCTCGGTCAGCACCGCCTCCAGGAAGGTGAAGGTCTCCTCCTTGCCGGGGCAGAGTACATCCTCGAAGACACCCCACTCGCGGGCTACCTCGTAGGGGCCGCCGGTGCATCCCAGCTCCGGATAGGCAGCCAGCGCTGCCAGCATATGTCCCGGCAGGTCTACTTCCGGGATGATGGTAATGTAGCGCTCATCGGCATACTGCACAATCTCCTTCAGCTCCTCCTTGGTGTAGTAACCGCCATGCGGTGTGCCGTCATACTCACCTGTGTTGCGGCCAATCACTGTCTCCTTCCGCATGGAGCTGATTTCCATCAGCTTTGGATAAGCATCAATTTCGATTCTCCATCCCTGATCGTCTGTCAGGTGCCAGTGAAAACGGTTGATGTTGTGCAGTGCCAACAGGTCGATATATTTTTTTACAAATTCCACCGGCTGAAAGTGGCGGGCCACGTCGAGCATCATGCCGCGGTAGCCGAAGCGGGGTGCATCGGTGATGGTGGCCGGTGAAAAAGTGACATGCTTGTAGTTCCCTACAGGCACCGACTTGCGCAGGGTCTGTAAACCGTAGAAGACCGCTGCCTCTGAGGCGCCCTCAATCCGTATGTTCTGCCGGTCGATTTGTATCCTGTAGGCTTCGGGGTTCTCATTTTGCAGTCCCAGGGAGAGGATTACCGCATCCTTATTCGCTTCATCGGTCGTTATTTCAGGCCTGATTCCGGTTGACAGCTCCAGAAAATCGGCCAGGAAGGCAGCGTTGCGCTCCATCTTCTCGTTTCCCTCCGGGTAAATGATACGGGTGGAAGCGGTGAGTGCGAATGCTTTCCCTTCTGTCATCTCAATCTGATCGGGAAGTGGCACTACCTGGTAGTCCGCCTCGGCTGACCCGTTTCCTCCCGTGCCGCACGATACCAGCAACAAAGAAAATGCAGCCATCAGTTGTAGTTTAGTGATTGTTTTCATGTTTATTCGATTTTTGTGAATTAGTTATTTAGATATTTTCTCAGTTCTTTGATGGTTTGTCGTACTTTGTCGGCGCTGGTCACCTGTTGGGCGTACTCATCGATCATGATCATGTTGCTTCCCATTTTCAGGCCGGGGTTGCGGTAGATCATGCCGCTCTCTGTTGATTCACGCGCGGAGAGATGAAACTCCCTGGCACCGGTCTCTTTTGCCAGCTTCGCAATATTCT
>WOYT01000139.1 GCA_011620695.1 Proteiniphilum sp. | reverse complement strand
GTACCCACCAGCATGGGGGTGCGGATCACACCGGTGAATGCACAGCCGGTGCAGAGTTCGAATATGTTCCAGATGCAGGCGACAAGTGCCGAAACAAACGTCGCCAGCATCTCTTCTTACCTGGGGCTGCCGGTGAAAGTGCTCACCACCTTTGTGAAAGATAGTCCCATTGCTGCTTTTATCAAGTCCGATCTGCGGGCGCGACACATGGAGTATGAAGGTCCCGAGGTGCCGCAAGGTGATCCCTGGGGTTACCGCCACCAGTTCAACATTGCCGACAGCGGCTTCGGATTGCGTGGACCGCGGGTGCTGAACGACCGGGCCGGTGAGGTGGGCAGAACGCTCAACGTAAAAGACTTTGACCTGGAGCGCATTTTCGGAAAAGAGGGGGTGCAGATTGTGCACCTCTCCGGCCTGATCGCTGCACTGTCTCCCGAGACAAGCAATTTCTGCCTGGAGATTGCCCGTTTTGCAAAAAAACAGGGAACGCTGATCTCTTTCGACCTTAACTACCGGGCAACATTCTGGAAAGGCAGAGATAAAGAGCTGAGAGAAGCCTTCACTGAGATCGCCTCTCTTTCAGATATCCTGATCGGTAACGAGGAGGATTTTCAGCTCTGTCTCGGTATCGAAGGCCCCAAAGCAGGGGGTGAAAATATCGAAGATACGATGGGCGCATTCAAAGGAATGATCCTGAACGCAAAACGCGCTTTTCCGAATGTGACTGTGTTTGCCAATACCTTGCGGGAAGTGATCAGTGCCAATGAACATCTCTGGGGAGCCATTGTTTATGAAAACGGAACATGGCACGAAGCACCTCTGCGTAAGATCAACGTGATGGATCGCATTGGCGGAGGGGATGGATTCGTAGGCGGATTGCTTTACAGCATCCTGAAAGGAATGACGTCGGAAAAATGGATCCAGTTTGCCTGGGCGAGCGGCGCTCTGGCCACCACATTCCTTACCGACTATGCCCAACCTGCCGATGAAGAGGTGATCTGGAGCATCTGGAAAGGAAATGCCCGTGTGAAGAGATGATTTAACGATGTGATAATTCGGGAAATGGGACAATCTATCAATGAATGATGATCCATTGTTAGATTGATAAATAGAAAGAGTCTTGATTCCTGGTTAAAAAATCTATATAAAAAAATGAAAGAAAAAGCAGATATTGGTTTGATCGGATTGGCCGTGATGGGCGAGAATCTGGTCCTGAATATGGAAAGTAAGGGTTACACCGTGGCCGTATTCAACCGAACGGTCGCCAAGGTGGATCAATTCCTGGAGGGGAGAGGCAAAGGCAAAAATTTCATCGGAGCCCACTCATTGGAAGAGTTTGTGGCATCTATCGAACGTCCCCGCAAAGTGATGATGCTGGTAAAAGCCGGCAAGCCGGTGGATGATTTTATTGAACTACTGATTCCGCTGCTGGACCCGGGAGACATTATTATTGATGGCGGAAACAGCCATTTCCCGGATACGATGCGCAGGGCAGCATATGTGGAAAGCAAAGGACTGCTCTATGTGGGAACCGGCGTATCCGGTGGTGAGGAGGGAGCGTTGAAAGGCCCCTCCATGATGCCGGGTGGTTCTCCCGCGGCGTGGCCCCACGTAAAGGAGATTTTTCAGGCCGTGGCCGCGAAAGTGGATGACGGTGTGCCCTGCTGCGACTGGGTGGGCGAGAATGGTGCCGGTCATTTCGTGAAGATGGTGCATAACGGTATCGAGTATGGCGATATGCAGATCATCAACGAAGCCTATCACCTGATGAAAGATCTGCTCGGGTTGGATGCTTTTGCACAGCACGAGGTGTTCCAGAAATGGAATCAGGGGGTGCTCGACTCCTATCTGATTGAGATCACCACCGATATCCTGGCTTTTAAAGATGAGGACGGATCGCCTTTGGTAGAAAAGATTCTTGATACCGCCGGCCAGAAAGGTACCGGTAAATGGACCGCCGTTACGGCACTCGATCTGGGCATTCCGCTCACGCTGATCGGTGAATCGGTTTTCTCACGTTGTCTCTCGGCACAGAAAGATCTGAGGGTAACAGCTTCCAAGACCCTTACCGGCAAGAAACCGGATTTCAAGGGTGATAAGCAGCAGTTTATCGACGACCTGGAGAAAGCGATTTACGGAGCCAAGATCATCTCCTACGCACAGGGATACGACCTGATGATGGAAGCCGCCAAAGAGTATGGCTGGAACCTCAACTACGGCGGCATTGCTTTGATGTGGCGCGGGGGTTGTATCATCCGTTCCCGCTTTCTGGGAGATATCAAAAAGGCATTCGATCACAATCCTGAACTGGAGAATTTGCTGCTCGATCCCTTCTTTAAGAATGCGGTTCAGTCGGCAGAGGAGAGCTGGCGCAGGGTCTGTGCCGCGGCACTGCTGAACGGGATACCCGTACCGGCAATCACGTCGGCTTTGGCCTACTACGATGGCTTTCGCAGCGAACGCCTTCCGGCCAATCTGTTGCAGGCGCAACGCGATTATTTCGGAGCCCATCAGTATGAGCGTGTGGACAGACCGCGGGGTGAATTCTTCCACACCAATTGGACAGGACATGGAGGAGACACAGCTTCCTCGACCTACGATGTGTAATGTTGATGTGATGATTTATTATGAGAAAGGTTCTTCTGACGCCGCCTTGACGCGCGATGATCTGAAGAAAGGTATCAATGAAGCATTCGGTCAATTGGGCGAACGGCGGAAAATTCTGGCCGTTCCGCCCGATTATACCCGCCTGCCCAGCAGGG
>WOYT01000108.1:10202-13200 GCA_011620695.1 Proteiniphilum sp. | reverse complement strand
TATGCAACGAAATGCTTTTAAAATGTACCTGAAACCGGGGTTTGAAAAAGAGTATGAAAAACGACACAATGAGCTCTGGCCTGAAATGCGTGAATTGTTGAAAAAAGAAGGCGTTTCAGATTATTCGATCTTTTGGGACAAAGAGACGAATATCCTGTTTGGCGTTCAAAAGACAGACAGTGATGCATCGTCACAGGATCTGGGTCAGCTGGAGATCGTACAGAAATGGTGGGCCTATATGGCCGACATCATGGAGACCAATCCCGACAACTCACCGGTATCGATCCCCCTGAAAGAACTTTTCTACATGCCATAAAAGAGCGTAAGGATAGAAAAATGAACAGAAAAAGAAACTTCTGCTGGCTGATCATGCCCACACTATTGCTCATCACCGCGGCAAAAGCAATGGCCGGAGATTACAAATTCTACTTTGGCGAAGGCAACAGGGAGGGGTACCAGAAGGTGAGCCGGACTACGCTTTACGGCAAAGATTCACCCTATGGGTATGACCTGATCGGCGCCCCAAAGGGAGAGGAACCCTTTTTCTTCTCGGTAAAGCTGCCGGAGGGGAACTACCGGGTCACGTTATTGCTGGGTGATGCGCATTGCGACACCCACACGACCATCCGATCGGAATCACGACGGCTGATGCTCGCCAACGTGGAGACCAAGGCAGGCGCTGCAGTCACACACTCTTTCGTGGTAAACATTCGCAATCCCCGCATCACGGAGGAGCGGTCGGTCAGGCTCAAACCCCGTGAGATCGGGAAGCTGAACTGGGACGAGAAACTGACCCTCGAGATCAACGGCAAGCGACCCGGATTACTGGAGATGTGGATCGAAGAGGCAACGGTCCCCACCCTCTTCCTGGCTGGCAACTCAACCGTCACCGATCAGGACAACGAGCCCTGGTGCGGATGGGGTCAGATGCTTCCACAGTTCTTCAACAACCGGATTGCAGTGGCCAACTATGCCGAGTCTGGTGAGGCGGGAAACTCATTCATCTCGGAGGGACGATTTGCCAAGATCCTGACAAAGATGAAAAAAGGGGATTACCTCTTCATCGAATTCGGGCACAACGACCAAAAGCAGAAAGGACCCGACAAGGGGCCTTTCAAGAGCTACACCGAGAGTCTGCGGCAAATGATCGCCGGGACAAGGGAGAAAGGTGGGATGCCGGTGTTGGTCACCCCCATGCACCGGAGACGGTTCGACGAGAACAACAAGATCATCAATACGCTGGATGAATTTCCCGATGCGATGAGACAACTGGCAAAGCAGGAGCAGGTGGCACTGATCGACCTGAATGCGATGAGCAAGACATTGTATGAAGCCTGGGGACCGGAACAATCGAAGAGGGCATTCGTGCACTACCCTGCCGGCACTTTCCCCGGACAAGCAGAAGCACTGGCAGACAACACCCATTTCAATGCTTATGGTGGAGACCAGTTGGCAAGGTGCATCATCAAAGGGATCATCGACAACAACATTCCTCTCAGGGAATACATTCGTGAGGATGTCACCTCTTTCGATCCGGCTCATCCCGATGATCCGGACAGCTTCATCCTCTCCCCGACACCTTTTTATTCCTTCGCAAAACCTGAAGGCAATTAATAATTAAACCAATGATGAAAACCGTATGAGAAAAAATATCACTACAATCACTCTTCTGATGCTGATCGCCTGCTCACTCACCGCTCAGCAAAAAACAGATGAGGCAGCCGTAAGAGCTATCGCCGACAACATCCTGAAGCAACCCGTCACACAGTTCGTGGGGGTGGATGACGGAACCGTTTACAACAGTACAAAAGAGATACCAGAAGGGAAAGATGTGAAATTCAAAAGTCCGCTCACCGAATGGCACTACTCAAATGGCGTACTGGACATGGCCATGATCAATTTGGGAAAGTACCTCAACGAAGAGAAATATGTGAATTATGCCAAAAATCATGTGGCATTTGGGTTTGACAATTATGAGTACTTCAAGAAGAGATTCAGAAACGACAGGAATCACTGGCACTGGCCTTTCGGTCAGTTGTGGAACATGAAAGAGCTGGACGACTGTGGTGCCATGGGTGCTGCCGTGATCGAGGTGTATCAACTGGACAGAAAACAGGAATATCTCGATTACATCCATGATGCAGCGAAGCATATCATGGAAGAACAGGATCGCCTTGAGGACGGCACACTGAGCCGCACTTTCCCGAGAGAGATGACCGTCTGGGCTGATGATGCTTACATGGCTACCTCTTTCCTGACACGAATGGGTAAATTCACCGGAGAGCAGCGCTACTTTGATGAAGCAGCGAAACAGCTCATCCAGATGGACAGCTACCTCTGGGATGAGGCAAAGGGACTCTACTATCACTGTTACTATTCCGACCTGGATCGGAATGGTGTGGCACACTGGGGAAGAGCCAACGGCTGGATCACCATCTCACTCGCCGACCTGATTGAAGCAATGCCGGCCGATCATCCTCAACGTGGAGAACTTATTGAGATGCTGGAAAAACAGATCGTGGGTGCTTCCCGCTGGCAGAATGCAAACGGGATGTGGAATCAATTGCTGGATAAGAGTGACTCCTATGATGAGTCGTCGATTACGGCGATGTACATTTATGGCATTGCCAAAGCCATCAACAACGGGTGGATCGATCCTGCTTACGGATCTATTGCCAGGGCAGGATGGAAAGCACTGAAAGAGAATGAAATCACACCTGATGGGCGCTTTACGAATGTATGTGTGGGAACGGGTATCAGTAACGATCTTCCTTTCTATTTCAACCGACCTGTTGGTGACAATGAGAAACATGGATTGGGACTGATCATCAATACAGCAGTTGAAATCATGAAGCTAAACAGTAAAAAATGAACCTCAAGAGACTCCTGATCATTGCAATGCTGACACTCCCCATCTCAGTTTTCGCCGGATTTGATATCACAGACCTAACCTGGGCAAAAGATGTGGGTGCCCGTACGGAACCGCAAGGAAAACAGA
>WOYT01000108.1:0-10102 GCA_011620695.1 Proteiniphilum sp. | reverse complement strand
GACCTAACCTGGGCAAAAGATGTGGGTGCCCGTACGGAACCGCAAGGAAAACAGACATTCAATGTGGTTTCATTCGGCGCTGTTGCTGATAGCACCACAATGAACACCAAAGCCATACAGTCAGCAATTGACGCCTGTGCCAATGCAGGGGGTGGCATCGTCACCTTTGACCCTGGCTGCTATCTCACCGGATCTCTCTATCTGAAAGAGGGGGTACACCTGCATATTCCGGAGGGTGTAACGTTGCTGGGGAGCCAACAGATAGAGGATTACCCCGATATCCCCACACGGGTGGCAGGTATTGAGATGGTTTGGCCCTCGGCACTGATCAATGTGATTGGAGAGAAGAATGTGATGATCTCAGGTAAGGGAGAGATCGACGGACAAGGAGGACTTCGTTTCAAATCGGCCATGAACAGGGGAGGCACAACCGAACATATCTATCTGAAAGATATCGTGATGGAAGAGGTAGGCACCGCCATCGAGGCCACCATGAACTGGAATCCATCCTATAGTTACTCGGCACTGCCCGAAGAGTTTAAAGGCAAAGAGCTGCCCCCACACTGGGTAAAAATGCTGGAAACGGTCGATCCCCCTGAACTGGGGATACCCCGCTTCAACAACATCCATTTCTCCGGCATCACCGTACACAAGGCAAGAAGAGCCCTCAGCGTAGAGGGGAGTGAACAATCCAAAATGGAGCACTTCAGCCTGAATGATATCACAATCAATGCAGAACATGCAGGATCGGTGAAGCATGCGGAATACTGGCGAATGGAGCGAATCGATATCCGGTCGGAAGACAACCTTCCCGTTCAGGTCACTGAGAGCAAAGATGTTTCATTTCCGGAAGAGAGTAATGTTTATCTCTTCTCCTATTTCACGGGAAACGGTGAAGACGGCCTGCATCTGGCTTATAGCTTCAACAGCTTGAGCTGGAAGCCGCTTAACAATGGAGAGTCTCTCCTGAAGCCAATGGTCGGGAAAAACCGGCTGATGCGTGATTGATGCGGCAATCATCCGGCATATGGGAGGATGTCTCAGAGCTGATCTCATTCCACAAGGGAACCCGACATGGCACCGCTTTCGGTATCAGCAGAAAGGAGTGGAATAGAATCAATAAATTGACAAATCATGAGAAATAAATCACACATCCAACTCATCCTTATCCAGGCAGTGTTGATGCTCAACATCTCGTTACTCACGGGACAGGTGATTGAGAAAGATCTGTCGGGCAACTGGCGGTTTCAAATTGACAGGGAAGAGAGGGGAGTTGCGGAGAAATGGTTCTCCGAAAGGTTGACAGACGAAATCTATTTACCCGGCTCAATGGCTGAGAACCGCAAGGGAGATGAGGTGACACTGCACACTCAATGGACCGCAAGCATTTACGACAGCTCCTTTTTCTTCAACCCCAGGCTGGAGAAATACCGCGTGCAGGAGAATCTGAAACTCCCCTTTTGGCTCACCCCAGTGAAATATTATGTGGGGGCGGCATGGTATCAGAAAGAGATCACCATCCCCCCCGACTGGAAAGAAAGAAGAGTGTTCCTCTTTCTGGAGCGTCCCCATACCGAAACGATCCTCTGGATTAACAATGAAAAAGTCGGCATGCAGAACTCACTTTCTGTTCCTCACATCTATGAGATCAGCAATTACCTGAAAACAGGAGGGAACACCCTCACTATCAGGGTCGATAACAGGACAAAAGAGATTGACGTGGGCAAAGACTCACACAGCATAACCGATCAGACACAAGGGAACTGGAATGGTATTGTGGGGAAGATTGCCTTGCAGTCGACACCTGAGACCTACATTGAGGATTTGCAGGTCTATCCCGATTTGCAGGGCAAGAGAGCCATCGTAAAGGTAACCGTGGCGGGAAATGCATCAGGAACCATCAAGCTGGAAGCCGAAAGCTTCAATAGTGAAAGAGTTGACAAGATTACGCCTGTTACGCAATCATTCAAAGTAAGGAGCAGGTCCACAATAGTGGAAATGGAGCTGCCAATGGGAAACGACTTTCTTACCTGGGATGAGTTTGATCCAAACCTGTATCGCCTTACTGCCACCCTAACCACAGCTCATGGAAAGGATATCAAAGAGACCCGTTTCGGCATGCGTGAGTTTACCATCGATGGAAAATATTTCTTGGTGAACGGAAGAAAAACCATGCTGCGCGGCACGGTGGAGAACTGTGTCTTCCCGCTGACCGGTTATGCTCCCATGGATGTGGAGTCATGGGTAAGGGTATTCCGTATCTGCCGCAGCTACGGACTCAATCATATGCGCTTTCACTCCTACTGTCCTCCTGAAGCAGCCATGGAGGCGGCCGATTTGGTCGGGTTTTACCTCCAGCCCGAAGGCCCCAGCTGGCCCAACCATGGCACTTCACTTGGTGACGGCCGCCCGGTAGATGACTACCTCTGGGAGGAGGCCAAACGGATCGTGAAACAGTATGGCAATCATGCCTCTTTCTGCATGTTCGCGATCGGTAATGAGCCTCGCGGACAATGGGTTAACTGGGTCAGCCGGTTTGTCGACTACTGGAAGGAGACTGATCCCCGCAGGGTCTATACCGGCGCCTCCGTAGGAGGTAGCTGGGCATGGCAGCCCAGGAACCAGTATCATGTGAAAGCGGGAGCACGTGGACTGGACTGGAACCGACGGCCCGATTCCCGCTCCGATTTCAGTGCTCAGATCGATACAGTCAGGCAACCCTTTGTCTCACACGAAACGGGACAATGGTGTGTTTTCCCCGATTTCAGGGAGATTGACCGCTATACCGGGGTGATGAGAGCCCGCAACTTTGAGCTGTTCCGCCAGGATCTCAAAGACCGTAACATGGGTGATCAGAGTGGCCAGTTCCTGATGGCTTCAGGTAAGCTGCAGGCACTCTGTTACAAACATGAAATAGAAAGAATTCTTCGCACACCCGGTTATGCAGGATTTCAGCTGCTAAGCCTCAACGACTATCCGGGACAGGGTACCGCCCTGGTAGGTGTACTGAACGCTTTCTGGGAGGAGAAAGGCTACATCGATGCTGCAGAATTCCGGCAGTTCTGCGCTCCCACGGTATTGCTCTCCAGGATGGATCGCTTTATTTTCAAAAACAATGAGACCTTTACAGCCGACATCGAGGTTGCCCACTTTGGGAAAGAGTCGTTGCCACAAAGCGTGACACGCTGGTCGGTTAGTGATCCGGAGGGTCTGACCATCGCACAGGGAGCGCTGCCGCCGACTGACATCGAACTGGGCAATGCGCAGCAGTTGGGTAGCATCTCGTTGCCTCTGAGCTCAATCGGGAAAGCGCAGAAGCTGAACCTTACCATATGGCTTGAGGGGACAGCGATCACAAACAACTGGGATTTCTGGGTCTATCCCGCGCAATTACCTCCGGTAAAGAGTGATGATATTCATGTGACAGACCGGATAGACGACACCACAAAAGAGATACTCAACAATGGAGGCAAAGTGCTGCTGTTGCTGGCAGGCAAGGTGGAACAGGGCAAGGAGGTGGTGCAGTACATGACCCCGGCATTCTGGAACACCTCCTGGTTCAAGATGCGCCCTCCCCATACGGTGGGAACGCTTGTCAACGATCATCATCCCATCTTCAGAGATTTCCCCACCGATTACTACACGGGATTGCAATGGTGGGAGCTGATTCACCGGGCAGAGGTAATGGAACTGAACAATTTTCCCGCAGATTTCCGGCCAATGATTCAGCCTATCGACACATGGTTTATCAACCGGAAATTGGGAATGCTGTTCGAAGCAAACGTTGGAAAAGGACGTATCGTGGTGTGCAGTGCCGATTTGCGAAGTGATATCCAAAACAGACCTGTTGCCAGCCAGCTTTATTACTCCATTCTACAGTATATGAATTCGCATCTGTTTCATCCCGACTATACGCTGAAGCTGTCACTTATTGAAGACCTTACCCGAAAAGAAGGTGAACGACTCACCATTGAGACGAAAGACGCTCCCGATGAATTGAAGGGTGTCGTGTTGTAACAATCTACCATCTGATAAACAAAAAACGTGGAAAAATGAAAAAGCAAATTGCACTTCTCTTCACAACGCTCACAATGCTGCTTGCAGGATGTAACAACCGGGCCGCAGATACCGACTGGCCTGAACAGACAAAAGAGAGTAAACCCTGGACGCGCTGGTGGTGGATGGGTAACGATGTGGATTCAGCAAACCTTACCTATAACCTGGAAGCGCTGAGTGAAGCCGGTATCGGCGGCGTGGAAATAACGCCCATCTATGGGGTAAAAGGACGAGAAAACCATTACATCCAGTATCTCTCCCCACAGTGGATGGATATGCTTGGCTTTACCATTGCCGAAGCATCAAGTCTGGGAATGGGGGTTGACATGAACAACGGTACAGGATGGCCTTTCGGGGGACCCGATGTGAGTGTGGAAGATGCAGCCACCAGAGCACTCTTTCGTGAATATAGCCTATCGGGTGGTGAAGCCCTGCAGGAACCCGTGGAGGTGACAGAGGAGCGGCAGAGAGCAGTGGCCCGTCTGAAAAAGCTGATGGCTTACAGTGAGGAGGGCGAGATATTGGATCTCACCGATAAAGTGAATGAAAAAGGCAATCTGGACTGGATCGCACCCGAAGGAAAAAGTTGGAGAGTGATCGCTCTTTTTGTCGGGAAAACAGGACAGAAAGTGAAGCGAGCAGCCCCCGGAGGGGAAGGATATGTGCTCGATCACCTGAACAAAGATGCCGTGGAGCGTTATCTGCTTAAGTTCGACAAAGCATTCGCCGAGAACAGCACTCTTTTTCCGAACACTTTCTTCAACGATTCCTACGAGGTATATGGGGCGGACTGGACCCCCACCCTGCTGGATGAATTTGAAAAGAGAAGAAACTACAAACTGCAGGATTATCTCCCCGATCTGCTGGCCAACGGTGCAACCGAACAATCGGCAAGAGTCATAGCCGATTATCGCGAAACCGTAAGTGAGATCCTTTTGGAGAACTTCACCATCCCCTGGACCGAATGGGCACATGGCCACGGGGTGAAGACTCGTAACCAGGCACACGGATCACCGGGCAACCTGATTGATCTATACGCTGCAGTCGACATACCTGAATGCGAATCGTTTGGCATCACCGATTTTGACATCCCCGGTCTGAGAAAAGACAGCATACGCAAAGAGAACGACAGTGATCCCACCATCCTTAAATATGCCTCTTCAGCGGCTCACATCACAGGAAAGAGATATACCTCTTCCGAGACTTTCACCTGGCTGACCGAACATTTCAGAACATCGCTTTCACAGTGCAAGCCGGAAATTGACCAGATGTTTACCTCGGGTGTGAATCGTGTCTTTTTCCATGGCACCACCTATTCTCCAAAAGAAGCAGCATGGCCGGGATGGAAATTCTACGCCTCGATTGATATGTCACCCACCAATCCTTTCTGGAAGGATGCACCTGCATTCTTCAGCTACATCACCCGGGTACAGTCGTTCCTGCAGAGTGGACAACCGGACAATGACTTCCTGTTGTACCTGCCAATTCAGGATATCTGGCATGAACAGCGGGGGAATTTTTACACCACATTTGCCATCCACGGTATGCGCGAACAGCTGCCCGACTTCTGCGATGCGGTTGACAGAATCATGCAGAGCGGATTCGATCTGGATTATATTTCCGATCGCTTCCTGCAAACAACGACCGTGGAGAACGGATTGCTGAAAACAGAAGGGGGAACTACCTACAAGGCACTGATTATGCCGGCTGTAAAACTGATCCCGCTGGCAACGATGGAACAGATCAACCACCTGATCGAACAGGGAGCCACCATTCTCTTTTCAGAGCACTATCCTTTTGATGTGCCTGGTCTATCCATCCTGGAAGATCGTCGGGTGCAGCTCCGGAAACTCCTCTCCGGTTTTCCGCAGGTGGAGAGCTTCGAAACATCCAGTGAGTATGAAATGGGAAAAGGATCTGTGATCACCGGCAGTGACTACAGCAGTATGCTCTCCCGCTGGGATGAGAACAGGGAGCAGTTTGCCCATGAACTGGGCGGACAACTGGTACGCAGAAAACATGAAAACGGACACATCTATTTCATGTCGATGCTGAGCAACAACCCGGTGGATGGATGGGTTGGCCTGGGTGTCAATGCTGAAAGCGCCCTGTTCTTTGATCCGATGAGCGGAAAAAAAGGTGAAGCCCTGCTGCGTAAGCATAATGGAAAGACGGAGGTCTATATGCAGTTAAAACCAGGAGAATCGATAATCATCAAAACTTTCTTTCATCCTGTTGAAGCCGAAGACTGGGTCTACTTTGAACCTGCCGGTGAAGTGATGGAATTGAACAGGGATTGGAGACTCAGCTTCACAGACAGCGATCCGGCAGTTTCCGAAACTTTCAACATCGACACGCTTTCATCCTGGACAGATATTGGTCCTGATGTTTTGAAAATAAACAGGGGAACAGGAGTCTATCGCAAAACATTTGCGTTCAAAAAAAATCCTGGTTTCGAATATCTTCTCTCGCTGGGTGATGTAAGGGAGAGCGCCCGGGTAAAGATTAATGGCAGGGATGCCGGCACGCTGTATGCTGTCCCTTTTGAGACAAAAATTGGTGATCTGCTGCAGGATGGTGAGAACAGCATCGAGATAGCGGTAACAAACCTGCCCGCCAACCGCATTGCCGATTACGACAGAAAGGGAGTGGAGTGGCGTATTTTCCATGAGATCAATTTTGTAAGCATCACTTACCAACCCACTCGATTTGATATCTGGGATATCATGCCTTCCGGATTGTTGGGTCCTGTAACAATTCAGGAAATAAAACCCATAGAACCAAAATAGCAAATATCAATCAAAAAAATGAAGAGGTACCTAATTTTCACCGTAATAACTTTCCTGATGGTGTTTGTATCACAGTCACTCTTATCAAAACCTTATTCCAGTAACAGTGATCGTATAAAATATAACTTCAACAGCCAGTGGTTGTTACATATTGGAGATGTGAATAATGGCAACGACCCCAGATTGAACGATGCATCCTGGCAGAAAATCACCCTGCCTCGCGCATTCAACGAAGATGAAGCATTCAGGGTAGCCATCGATCAACTTACCGATACCATCGTCTGGTACCGCAAACATTTCAGGCTACCAAAGAGTGATCAGGGGAAAAAAGTTTTTCTAGAGTTTGAGGGAATCCGTTTTGGAGGAGCGTTTTTTATCAATGGTAAAAGTGTGGGATTGCACGAAAATGGAGTGATGGCTGCCGGATTCGACATCACCGATCATGTCAACTACAACAGTGAGAACGTGGTGGCCGTGCGCATCGACAACTCATGGGAGTACAGAGAAAGGGCTACCAATCAAAGGTATCAGTGGAACGACCGCAATTTCAACGCCAACTACGGCGGAATTCCAAAGAATGTCTATCTGCATGTCACGAACAAGCTGTATCAGACGCTGCCGCTCTACAGTAACCTGGGAACCACGGGAACCTATGTCTATGCACGGGAAATTAATGTCACCAAAAAAAATGCAATCATATTCGCCGAATCAGAGATAAAAAATGAATACAATGAGCCCAAAACATTCCGCTGTGAAATGACCATTGAGGATATGGAAGGGAAAATTATCAAACAGGTTTCCGGAAACGAAATAACCATACAACCGGGCGAGACAATTATGACAGCGGTACATGACAAAGTGGAAAATCTTCATTTCTGGTCATGGGGATACGGTTATCTGTATAATGTATATACAACAGTTTATGTAGATAATAAACCAGTGGATGTGGTTAAAACCAGAACTGGTTTTCGTAAAACCCGCTTTGCAAAGGGTATGGTCTGGCTGAACGACCGTGTAATTCAGCTGAAAGGGTATGCACAGCGTACCAGTAACGAGTGGCCCTCGGTAGGGATGTCTGTACCGGCCTGGCTGAGTGACTTCAGCAACCGCATGATCGTGGAAGGAAACGGTAACCTGGTGCGGTGGATGCATGTCACTCCCTGGAAACAGGATGTGGAGTCGTGCGACAGGGTAGGCTTGATGCAGGCTATGCCAGCAGGTGATGCCGAAAGTGATGTAGAAGGTCGTCGCTGGGAACAGCGGGTAGAACTGATGCGTGATGCCATTATTTACAACAGGAACAACCCCAGTATCCTCTTCTATGAGAGCGGCAACGAATCGATCAGTGAAACACATATGGCTGAGATGATCGCCGTTCGCGACAAATATGATCCCTATGGCGGACGTGCCATCGGTTCACGGGAGATGCTCGACAGCAAACTGGCGGAATATGGAGGAGAGATGCTCTATATCAACAAAAGTGCCAGGAAACCCATGTGGGCCACCGAGTACTGCAGGGACGAGGGATTGCGAAAATATTGGGACAATTACTCCTACCCCTATCATCAGGACGGGGATGGTCCACTCTACAAAGGCCAGAATGCCAGCTCCTACAACCGTAACCAGGACTCTTTTGCAGTAGAGTTGGTAAAACGCTGGAACGACTTCTTCAGGGTACGTCCCGGCACCGGGAAAAGGGTCAGCTCGGGCGGTGCGAAGATCATCTTCTCCGACAGCAACACCCATTTCAGGGGAGCGGAAAACTACCGCCGCAGCGGGGTGACCGACCCGATGCGCATACCCAAGGATGGGTTCTTCGCGCATCAGGTGATGTGGGACGGATGGGTCGATGTTGAGAACTACCGCACACACATCGTGGGTCACTGGAACTATTCACCCGATACCAAAAAGGATATCTTTGTGGTTTCTACGGGTGAAGCGGTAGAACTCTTTTTGAACGGTACCTCCAAGGGTTATGGCAAACGAAGCGATCATTTCCTGTTCACATTCAGCGATATACAATGGGAACCGGGGAAGATTGAAGCTGTCAGTTACGATGCTGACATGAAAGAGGTGAGTCGCGACCAGCTTACCACTGCTGGCGAACCGGCAGCCATCCGGATGAGGCTCATGCAGGCACCCGATGGGTTTAAAGCCGACGGAGCCGACATGGTAATGGCGGAAATTGAGGTTGTGGACAGCGAGGGTAACCGTTGTCCGCTGGCAAACAACATGATCAGGTTCAATCTTGCAGGACCGGCTGAGTGGAGAGGAGGCATTGCTCAGGGACCAGATAACTATATCCTGTCGAAAGAGCTGCCGGTGGAATGCGGCATCAATCGCATCCTGATTCGCTCTACCACCAAAAGCGGAAACATCACTTTAACCGCTACGGCTGAAAGACTGACACCGGCATCACTCTCTTTCCGTTCCATACCTTTCAGCGAGAAAAATGGCCTTGCCGGTTACATCAGCGCTGATTACCTCCCCAGCTACATGGAGAGAGGTGAAGTAACAGGTAGTAAATCTTTCACCGTTTCACGCAATCAGATCGGAATCCTGGATGCCGTGGCTGAATCAAATCCGGAAAGCGTTAGAAACAGCTTCGATGACAATGAGGTGTCTGAGTGGACCAATGACGGTAAGCTCTCCACCGGATGGATACGCTATGAGCTGGAGCGGGATGCCCTGATCTCGGAGATCGAGCTGAAGCTCACCGGCTGGCGAATGAGAAGCTATCCCATCGAGATCTATGTGGATGAGCAAAAGGTATATGAGGGTAAAACGGAAAAGAGTCTCGGTTATGTCGCCATCCCGATTGAACCCACAATGGGACGCTTCGTTGAAATACGCCTGATCGGACAGAGCAGCGACCAGGACGCCTTCGGTGAGATCGTAGAGATTACCGGCACGAAAGAGCTCGACCTCTATCGTGATCCCAACGCCGAAGATGCAAAGGGGCAGCTTCGCATCGTGGAGATCGATATTTATGAAAAGGCCAGTTCAAAATCGAAATAAAAAAATTATCTGCGTGAAACCGGATGGATTGAAGAATAACACCCATACCATGGAGAAGAGATTGAAACGGGTTGCTTTATTTTATTGCAGAGGGACTCAGGGAGTTGCATCTGCCGGGAATTAGTCGTCATATCGTTTTACCGAAAATACCCAACCGTTGAGAAGCGTGTTCTCCCACCGGTTGGTCAGGAGATAAAATTAAAGCGGTTGTAATAATCGATGGTGTCACTGGTCAGGAT
>WOYT01000151.1 GCA_011620695.1 Proteiniphilum sp. | reverse complement strand
ACAACAACGAGCCCCCGGGAGTCATCCCGGGGGCTTTTTGCGTTGATTCCTTTTCGTCTCGATATTCTGCCTTTGGCGGTGACGAATGTGCAGATCCGTGCTGATTAGCGGGGTTGTTCCCTGTATGAGCTAAAGCATCATCATCTCCTCCTCGCAGAGCGTGATATTCTCCAACCCGTTCTCATGGACAATATAGGTGTTCTCGATACCCACGGGACCGATGCCGGGGAGCACAAACTTGGGTTCCACGGCAATCGCCATGCCTGTTTCCAGGATCTCCTCCGAGCGGGGAGTCAGCACCGGTGGCTCGTTGATCTCGAGTCCCACGCCGTGGCCGATGAATTTCGCCTGCTGGGTGGTGCCCATGAAATAGGATTGAAACCCCTTCTCCTGCACCATCCGTTCTGCCAGGAGGTAGAGGTCGGCACAGGGGGTTCCGGCCCGGGTGCTTTGTTCGATTGCACGGACGATGTCGATGGAGAGCTGATGAGCCCGCCGGGCGATATCGGGCACCTCCTCAATCGCGAAGGTGCGGCTCATGTCGTCCATCCAGGGGCGGTAGTTGCCCGCCATATCCACCATCAGGGTCATCCCCCGCAACAGCTTCGTGCCGTTGGCTCCCAGTGGCAGCAGCGGTGAGACACCTGCTCCGCCCAGAGCAAAGTCGAAAGGAGATGCCGCCTGTGCATTGTCGCCAGCCAGCATGCTGCCCATGAAGATATCCATGTTCTCCCCGAATGAGCGGAAGATACCTACCGAGCCATGGAGACGCATCTCCCGCTCAATTTCGATCTGCAGCTCCAGGTCGCTCATTCCCCGGCGGTACAACGAGGGGATCAGCTCATACACTTGCCGGTGTACCTGGGCACTCTCGCGTATCTGGTTCAGTTCATATGCCGATTTCACCGCGCGCAGTCTGCGCAATTCGCCCGAGATGTTGACCAGCTCCGGCATCTCCATGGCCGCCTGCAGGCGGGTGGCACTGCTGAACGTAAGCTGATCGGCCTCCAGCAACAGTCGTCGCGGCACCGAAAAGCCGGCACTGCGCAACAGCGAGGGGATCTGTTCCGGCTTGCGGATCTGGATCACCCGTTCATCGGCGATGCCGGTGGGGCGTCTTACGAATAGCATCGCCTCCCCCTCGGGGTAGAGAAGCAGATAACCGTCGAAAATAAATCCGCAGAGCCAGTACTGGTTGACCGGAGAGGTGATGATGCAGGCATCGGCCTGCAGAGCAAGAATGGATTGCTGCACCCTTTTCAGCCGCAGCGTCTGCTCTTTTTTCTGATCATGCATGTCGTGAATAATTTGTGTCAAAGATACAATTTTCTGACGAGGGTTGGAATCCACCACCACCTTTTTCACCTGCCTGTCTCCCCTCAATTGTGCAAAAAAGGTTGGAAAAATGGGGCGCAACAACTTGCAACAATCAGGAGAAATAAACTATCTTTACATTCTCTCATTAATAATCAAGATGTGAACAGAAGCATACTGATTGTGGAAGATGACCGTTCTTTCGGAGCGATGCTGCACAAGTGGTTCGAACGAAACGGTTTCAGGGTGACCCTCGCTACCGGCATGGAGGCTGCTCAGGAGGTACTCGCCAGGCAGGCCTTTCAGGTGGTGCTGTCCGATCTGCGTCTGCCCGACGGCGATGGCATCATGCTCCTCTCCTGGCTCAACGAGAAGGGAAGGAGAGTGCCGGTGATCATTATGACCGGCTATGGTGATGTACAGACCGCCGTCTCGGCCATCAAGCTGGGTGCATTCGATTACCTGGAGAAGCCGGTCAATCCCTCAATTCTGTCGCAGAAGATTGAAGCTGCCTGCAGCTCCGCCAGGGAGCAGGATAAACCCGGCGAGGAGCGACGGTCACAGATAGTGGTGAGCCCTGTGGAACAGGAGGCGATCGTCTTCGGACAAAGTGCACCGGTGAAAGAGATGTATGAATATGTGGCACTTGTGGCGCCTACGCAGATGGCGGTGATGATCACCGGCGAGAGCGGTACCGGCAAGGAGCATGTGGCACGACTCATTCACCAGCGCAGCAATCGTGCCAATGGTCCCTTTGTGGCGGTCGATTGCGGGGGGCTCTCTCCGGAGCTGGCACCCAGTGAGCTGTTCGGTCACAAGAAAGGATCATTCACCACCGCGCTGGAGAACAAGACCGGTTTCTTTGCCGAAGCCGATGGCGGTACCCTTTTTCTCGATGAGGTGGGAAACCTGCCCTACGGCGTGCAGATGCAGCTGCTACGTACTCTCCAGGAGAAGAAGATCCGTCCGGTAGGGGCGTCAACCGACAGAGAGGTGGATGTGCGGATCGTGACCGCCACCAACGAGGATCTGCTCAAGGCCATCGCCGAGGGACGCTTCCGCGAGGATCTCTACCACCGGATCAACGAGTTCACCATCACGGTACCGCCATTGCGGGAGCGGAACGAGGACATCGAACTTTATGCCTTACATTTCATGAAAGAGGCCAACCGTGAGCTGGAGAAAAATGCTGAGCGCATCACTCCGGAGGCTTTGTCACTCTTGACAGAGTATGGCTGGCCGGGTAACCTGCGAGAGCTGCGCAACGTGATCCGACGGGCCGTGCTTTTCTGTCGCGACAGCGAGATCACCCCGGCGACGTTGCCCTACCTGCCCGAAAAGAGGCTGATTGAAAGAGAGGAAACGGCAGGACCACAGCTGCGGGAGATATCGCTCTCCCGTGATCCCGGAAATGAAAAAGAAAAGATTTCGCGTGCCCTGGAGATGGCGGGTGGGAACAAGACCAAAGCTGCCCGCCTGCTGAATGTGGACCGCAAGACGCTCTACAACAAGATGCACCAATATGGCATCGATCTATAAATGATCGCGTCGTATGGCTGCGGTAAACGCTTTCACCTGTTTCACTGTCTCGCGCAACGCCTCCTCCCATTCCGGCCAGGCATCCTCTCCCTCCTCCCGCAAACGGTCCATCCTGCGCATCGGGGTTGCCAGCTCTTCCGCACCGAGCTGGCTGTAGAAAGGATGGATACGGTGACAGAGCTGTTGCGCTTCACGGTAGCGGTGCCCGTCGATCAGCTCCGATAGTGTTTCCATATCCCTGTCTGCCGATTCCACGAACTCCGCCAAGATCTCCCGGATCGCCTCCCGGTCGTCACCGAAGAGCGCCGTCAGTCCGGGAAAGGGATCTCCCGCCGCCGCTACATCTTTACGCTCACCATTGTTGCCGGAAAGGATCGTTAGCAGTTTCTCCAGCCGGACAGGCTTTGACAGCAAGCCAGCGAAACCCTCTGCAGCGGCTCGCTCGGGGGTATAGTCGTCGTGAGCGGTCATCAGCCACACCGGAATAAGCGGATCTTTTTCGCGTATCGCACGGAGGATTCCGGTGCCGCTCACCTCGTTCATCTGCAGGTCGGTGATCACCAGGTCGAACGATGAGATCACCCGCACAAATCCTTTCACATCCCGTGGGTCGCCACACAGCTTCACCTTGCACCCCTGGCGCGTGAGATACTCCCTGAGCATATTGCCCAGGGAGGGGTCATCTTCAAAAATCAGGATCTTCTCCACTGTTGCACCCCCTGAAGAGGAGGAGGTTGCAGCGTTTGCCGGGGCGTTCTCCTCTATGGGGGAGAGCGGGAGCCTGATCACCACGCGGGTACCCTTTCCTTTCTCGGAGGTGAGCGAGATCTCTCCTTTCAGTGCATCTACCAGTCCCCGGGTGACATAGAGCCCGAAGCCGCTGCCCTCCGAATTTGAGGGGTCTCCCACGCGGGAGAAAGGCTTGAAGATCTCTTTCAATTCCGCTTCCCCGATACCGATGCCGGTGTCGGTGATCGTAACCACCAACTGCTCTTCGTGACGTAGATCAATGGTGACGCTCCCCTCACGGGTGTACTTCACCCCGTTTGAGATCACATTCACCAGGATCTGTTTCAGGAGAGTCTGATCACTCTCGGTGACAAAGGGGTGAGGGAGGTGATTCTGATACTGCAGTTGCAACCCCTTCTCCTCTGCAAGTGGTCGGAACATTCCCAGTATATCCTCCATCAGCTCATGCATTTCGATCCTGTCGTTTCGCAGCACCCCCCTGTTACGCTCCATTCGGGAGAACTCCAGCAGGTTAGAGAGCATGCTGAGGATATGTCTGGCGGAACTTCTGGCGGAGTGCAACTCCCGTTTTCGCTTCTCCTGCCGCTCATCGCTCTCCCACATCTCCAGGTAACCCATTATCGAGCTGAGGGGTGTTTTGATGTCGTGCGACACCGATAACAGCAACTTGTGGCGGCTCTCAATCAGCTGTTCGCTTCGCTGCTTCTCTCTGACCAGATCGCTCCTTGCTTTCTGCCCTTTGTTCAGGTCGTCAGCAATCAGTATGCCAATGAAGATGATCAGCAGGAGTGAGAGGATCCCCACGGTGAGTGCAAAGCTGAAGATCCGCCTGGTGAGTGCTTCGCTCCTGTCGGCCCTCTCTCTCGATTTCTCCAGTGCTTCATGGTAATATTGGGTGATCAATTCAGAGATGCGCAGTGAGATATTCTGATCGGCAAAGATCAACCCGCGCACCTGCTGCTCAATGCGGCTCATGCGGGAGCTGTAGGTCTGAGAAGCCTCACGGGTGATCTGCTTCAGGTCACTGTAGATCACGGTGTCGAGACGAGAGGCACTCCAGGCTTTCTGTTGTACGTGTGCGACGGAGACCGTGGTATCGACATCATCCTCCGGGTCAAACAGATTCTTCAGCCGCCCCCAGAAATTCTGTTTCCTGCTCTCCCGCGTCCGTATCGTATCCTGACTGGTCGTCACCACCACCGTATCGCGGATGATCTCATCGTATGACTCTATTTTGCGGTCAAGGGTGTCAATTGGATTTTGCGACCGGATCAGTTTCGTCAACCGTTCTCCAAGCAGTCGCTTCTCCTCTAACAGGGAGTCCACCTCTTCAAACAGGTCATTCCCGGTATCATCGGGAGTGACCTGTTTAATCGTCAGCATCTCTTGTTTGATTCTGGATGTGAGAGAGTCATAATCCTGCTGCCATCTCTTTTGGGGAGAGAGCAGATAGCGGTTTAACAAATTCTGTGCCTCTTGAACCGAGCGTATCAACCGGTTGTTGAGCGATACCAGCTCTCTGGATAGTTCCATCTCCTGTTTTTGCTGCCTGATCTCCTCCTGGACACGGGAGGAGTGTACAAGCAACCCGACAAAATAGAGGATAACGACCAGCAGGATCAATCCTATTTTAATTCTGATACGTTGTTCCGGTGAGCTTTTCGATCGCATTCTCTTGCAGTTTAGGGTGATCAATGCATTGAAACATTCAAATATACTGCAATTATTTTAATTTGAGATATGCATCCGTATCGGTTCAATTGTGGTTCGTTTGTGGAATTTCCACAGCCTGGTGTAGAACAATTCCACAAAATCCCCCATTATTTTTTGGTGGCACGGAAGGTGATTGGCCTGAGAGAATCTGCTTAAACATCAGAAAATCAATGAGTAGCGATCAATTTTGAAAAGGAGGACATTTTTTTTGCACGGATTTTGTGTAATAGATGACAGAAGGTGATTGATCAATCCTCAATCATTGGGATTAAAGATTCAATGTATAACTAAAAAAAAGGATTCGTTATGAAAAAAGTTATTCTATCATTTGCACTGATCGCAGGCATGACCGCGATGGCAAATATTCAGACGCTGCAAGCTGCCAACAGGATTCAGACGGAAGTCGTGGCACAGGATGAAAATGGTTTTGTAGAGGTGAAGCTGGAAGAGCTGACCCCGGAAGTTCAGGAAGCTGTGAAGGCAATGCTCGTTGACTATGACCTGAAAATGCTGAAGTATAATGCGGAGAAACAGCTGACAAAGGTTGTTCTGACCAGCAAGGAGGATCAGTCTGAGAAGAAAGTGATACTCGATGCCCAGGGCAAAGAGGTAAGCAAAGATCCTGTTGCAAAGGAAGAACCTGAAAAGGTTGAAGAGCAACAGCCGTAAGCTGTAAGGATTGGTATGAAATGATCTACCCTGTTATGGAGAGAAACCGACTACACTATCGCACCACTACATATATTCTACGTTAAGGCGCACTCTTCATCCATAACAGGGATGAGCCGCCCTCTCAATGTGATATCTGAGAGGGCGGATTTTTTACAGGGGGGGGTGGAACCCCCTCTGCAGGCTGTCTGGGTTAAACGCTTCCGTTGATTCGCCAATCTATTCCTGCTGTTGCCAGATCTTCCAGGCAGCCAGTGCCTGCAGTTCAAGCATCTCTTTCCCATTAAGGGTGGTGGCACCTGCCTCTTTCCCTTTTTTCAGAAAGCGTGTTTCCTCGGGATTGTAAACCAGATCGTAGAGCAGGTGGTCGGGCGTGAGCGCATCGTAGGGAATCGCCGGGCAATGGTCGATGTCGGGATAGGTCCCGACCGGTGAGGCATTCACGATCAGTTTATGAGAGGCGATGATCCCGGGCGTGAGCTCGTCATAGCTATAGCGTCCCTCGGCAGGGGTGCGGGAGACCAGCTTCCATTTTATCTGCAGCTCTGTCAGCGCCTGTGCCACTGCCTTGGAGGCACCTCCGGTACCCAGTATCAGGGCATGGGTGTGGATCTCATTCCGGAGCAGGGGGCGTAGTGACTCCCTGAATCCAATGTAGTCGGTATTGTAGCCGGTGAGTCTGTAGGTGTACATCTCTCCGGGCAGGCGATCAACCCTGATCACGTTTACTGCTCCGATCTGTTCCGCCTCGGGTGAGCATCCATCAAGAAAGGGGATCACCTGCTCCTTGTAAGGAATGGTGACATTGAGTCCCCTGAGCGAGGGATTGAAGAGGATCACCCGGCGCAACTCCGAAATATCTGCAATCTCGAAGTTGAGATATTCCGCATCAATCTTCTCACGAGCAAACTTCTCATTGAAAAAACGGGCGGAGAATGAGTGCTTCAATGGGAAGCCAATCAGCCCATAAGTTTCCATATCCTCTATTTCTCAGCCATGTAAAGGGTTGTCACACCCAGGGTGTAACGCCTCAGCCGGATGTTGCGGAAGCCGTTCTTTTTCAGGATCAACATCATCTCCCTCCCCTGCGGGAAGGCAGCAATTGACTCCGGTAGATATTCATAGGCTTTGCGTTCGGTATGAAGCAGGTCCGACAGTCTGGGCATCACATACTTCGTGTAACCGTTGTACAATCCTTTCATCGGATTCTTTTCAGGGGTGGTCAGCTCCAGGAAGAGAAAGATACCACCCGGCCGGAGCACCCGCAATACCTCCCGGAAGCTCTGGTCGATATCCTCGAAGTTGCGTACCCCAAAAGAGATGGTGACGGCATCGAAAAGCTCATCAGCAAAGGTGAGTGCCGCGCTGTCCTGCTGCTCAAAGGTGATGATGTGACTCAGACCTCTCGCTGCCACCTTCTGCCTGCCTATCTCCATCATTCCCTCCGAGATATCGACAGCGGTGATCTTCTCAGGATGAAGAACCTTTTCCGCCAATAATGCGAAATCGCCGGTACCGGTAGCGATGTCGAGGATATGACGAGGGCGGTAGCGCCGCAGCTCGCGGATGGCGTCGCAGCGCCAGTAGTTGTCGATGCCCAGGGAGAGGGTGCCGTTCAGCTTGTCATACTTGGGAGCAATCTCATTGAACATCTTTCTTACCTGTTCATTCTTGCGCTCCTCACCGTTGTAGGGATTCACATTTTCAACCTTGTAGTTCATAGCTTCAGATATTCCTTGATATTCTTCTCGATGCGTGCAGCCAGGTTGGCAGCATCCGCCTTTATAAATTTTTCCCCGACGATCCTTTCATACAGTTCAATGTAACGCTCCGACACGCTCTCACAATAGGCATCGGTCATCTCGGGTACCTGTTGCCCCTCCTGCCCCTGGAACCCATTCTCCATGAGCCACTTCCTTACGAACTCTTTCGAGAGCTGCCGCTGCTCCTCACCTCTCTTAAAACGCTCCTCGTAACCCTCACTGTAGAAGTAACGTGATGAATCGGGGGTGTGGATCTCGTCGATCAGGTAGATCTTCCCATCTTTCTTGCCGAACTCATATTTGGTATCCACCAGGATAAGCCCTTTCTCGGCAGCCATCTCGGTACCCCGTTTAAAGAGCGCATAGGTATATTTCTCCAGTTGCTCATACTCTTCACGACTCACCAACCCCTGCGCGATGATCTCCTCTTTCGAGATGTTCTCGTCGTGACCCTCATTGGCCTTGGTGGTGGGCGTGATCAGTGGTGTCTCGAACCGCTGGTTCTCACGCAGTCCCTCGGGAAGAGGAATGCCGCACAGGGTGCGTGCTCCCTTGCGATATTCACGCCAGGCGCTGCCGGTGATATAACCACGGATCACCATCTCCACCTTGTAGGGTTCGCAACGCACCCCCACGGTCACCATCGGGTCGGGAGAGGCCTCTTTCCAGTTGGGCACGATATCGGCGGTAGCGTCGAGGAACTTCGAGGCAATCTGGTTCAACACCTGTCCCTTGTAGGGGATCCCTTTTGGGAGGACCACGTCGAATGCCGAGATCCGGTCGGTGGCGATCATCACCAGTTTGTCTTCACCGATGCTGTACACATCGCGTACTTTCCCGTGGTAAACACCGGTCTGTCCCGGGAATTGGTAATCTGTTCTTGTAAGCGTATTCATATGGTTGATCAGTTGATTTGTTGATGATATGAATGATTTTACCCCTCATATTGTTCACTGGGTCTCCCTTTTTGGGTTTCCCGCTCTTCTCCTTCATAGGCCTCCACAATCTTTTGCACCAGCCTGTGGCGGACGATATCTTTCTTATTGAACTCCACCGTGCCGATTCCCCTGATATGTCTGAGCACCCCCATGGCATGTACCAGCCCCGACTGCTGTGTATGGGGCAGGTCGATCTGGGTGATGTCGCCGGTGATGATCATCTTCCCGTTGATGCCCAACCGTGTGAGGAACATCTTGATCTGCGGACGGGTGGTGTTCTGTGCTTCATCGAGGATGATCACCGCATCGTTGAGTGTCCGTCCCCGCATGAAAGCAAGCGGCGCGATCTGTATCACCTTGGTCTCCAGGTACTCTTTCAGTTTCAGTGGAGGGATCATGTCCTCCAGGGCATCATAGAGCGGTTGCAGGTAGGGGTCGATCTTCTCTTTCATATCCCCCGGCAGAAAGCCCAGCTTCTCACCTGCCTCCACGGCAGGGCGGCTCAGGATGATCTTCCGCACCTGCTTGTTTTTCAGTGCCCGCACGGCAAGGGCTATTGCGGTATAGGTCTTTCCTGAGCCGGCAGGCCCGATGGCGAAAAGCATGTCGTTCTCCTGGAAAGCATCCATCAGCCTCTTCTGGTTGGCGGTGCGTGCCACGATGGGCTTGCCGTTCAGTCCATGGATGATCAGGTTGTCCGCATTGATAATCACCGGAGCTTTCCCTTTCACGATATCCAGGATATCCTCTTCCCGGAGCAGGTTCATTTCGATGCTGAACTTCTCCAGCTCATGGATCTTCTCCTCAAAAGCGGCCAGCTCATCCTCCTCACCGATCACCTTGATCACGTTACCGCGAGCCACAATCCTCAGCTTCGGGTAGAGTGTCTTCAGCAGTTGTATGTTACTGTTGTTGATGCCGAAGAAAACCACCGGGTCAACGCTCTCCAGGATGATGATGCGTTCAATCATTCTGCTCATTTTTAAAATTGATGGTCAGCTGCTGCGCATGCTCCGCACCTTCAATGTAGTTGATGAAAGCGTTATTCACCATTCGGTTGCCGCCCGGAGTAGGGTAGTCGCCCGAGAAGTACCAGTCGCCGCTGTTGCCGGGACAGGCCTTGTGCAGGTCTTCGATGCGCTGGAAGACAATTTGCACCTTCGCTTTGATGTCGGGAGTGGTGAGCATCTCCGCAATTTTGTTAGAGATCTCCTCATCGGTGAATGGGGCGTAGATCTCCTTCACATGGTTGATGATCGCCTCCTTGGGTTTGTATTTCTGTGCCACCGACTTGCGGTAAACCTCATCGATGACCTGTTGCATGCCACGCTCCTTGAGCAGTGCAATCGCTGCCTTGAAAGCGATGAACTCACTCATGCGCGACATGTCGATGCCGTAACAGTCGGGATAGCGTATCTGGGGTGAGGAGGAGACGATGATGATCTTCTTCGGGTCGAGACGATCCAGGATCTTGATGATGCTCTGTTTCAGCGTGGTGCCCCGCACAATACTGTCGTCGATGATCACCAGGTTGTCCTTCCCCCTGCGCAGTGATCCATAGGTGATGTCATAGACGTGTGCTGCCAGGTCGTTGCGTGTCTTTCCCTGCGCGATGAAAGTGCGCAGCTTGATATCCTTGATAGCCACTTTCTCCGATCGCACCCGCTTGGAGAGAATGCCATCGATCTCTTCCCTGCTCAGCGAGCTGCCCCGCTCCAGAATGATCTGTGCTTTGCGATGGTTAAAATGGTCCTCCAGTCCCTGTTGCATGCCATAGTAAGCCACCTCCGCCGTGTTGGGGATGAATGAGAAGACGGTGTTGTCGAAGTCATCGTCGATTGCCTCGATGATCTTGGGTACCAGTAGCTCACCCAGTTTCTTGCGTTCACGGTAGATGTCGTAGTCCGACCCGCGGGAGAAGTAGATCCGTTCGAACGAGCAGGGCGTGATCTTCTCTTTTGGCTGCTGTATCTGGTGCAGACCGATGGTGCCATTGCGTTTCACGATGAAAGCTTCTCCCGGTTGCAATTCATGCACCTGTTCCTTCTTCAGGTTGAAAGCGGTCTGGAGCACCGGCCTTTCGGAGGCGACCACTGCCACCTCATCGTCGTGGTAGTAGAAAGCGGAGCGGATACCCCAGGGGTCCCGCAGGGCGAAAGCATCACCGCTGCCGATCAGACCACAGAGTGCGTAGCCCCCATCCCAGATGGGCGATGCACGTTTCAGCAGGAAGGGGATATCCAGCCTCTCCTCTATCTGGTGACTTATCTGCTGTCCTTTCAGACCCTCCCGCTCCAGATGATCGTACTGGTACTGCACTTCCCTGTCGAGGTAGTGTCCCAGCGACTCCAGCATCACGAAGGTGTCGGCATAGTCGCGTGGGTGTTGTCCCTCCTCGATCAGTTGCTGGAACATCTCATCCACGTTTGTCATGTTGAAGTTACCCGCCAGAGCGAGGCTCCTTGAGGCCCAGTTGTTTCGACGCAAGAGCGGATGGACATAAGTCAGGCCACTCTTGCCGGTCGTGCTGTAACGGAGGTGCCCTATGAACAGCTCGGCAGCAAATGGTACTGTCTGTTTCACAAAATCCAGATCTGCCAGTTGCTCAGGGGTGAACTGCTGAAACGATTCGTGAACGTGGGTGAAGATCTCCGAGATAGCGCTCGAGCCGATAGCCCGCTCCCTGAAGATAAACTCGTTACCGGGCGATGCATCCAGCTTCACAGCACCCAGGCCGGCACCTTCCTGTCCCCGGTTGTGTTGTTTTTCCATCAGCAGATAGAGCTTGTCGAGCCCATATTGCCAGGAGCCATATTTGTTGTAGTAATATTCGAGGGGTTTGAGCAGACGAATTACAGCGATACCGCACTCATGCTTGATGATGTCAGTCATTGATAAACCTTTCAGTGAATTTGATACAAATTTACGCTTAATTGCGGAATTTACATCTCTTTTACCCGCTAATCTTATCAAAAAATAGAGCTACCGATCTTCATGGATGACCAAAAACTTTCCTGGAGATGATCTTTGGTAAGATTGTTTTATCTTTGTATGCAATGAAACAGAGCAAAATGAACTGGGAACAACTGTTGTCGTCCAAACGTTTCGGGATGGAGCACTACACCGAAGGACGCACGCATGAACGAACGGAGTATCAGCGTGACTATGACCGGCTGATCTTCTCCTCCCCTTTTCGTCGTCTCCAGAACAAGACACAGGTCTTCCCCTTGCCGGGAAGCGTCTTTGTGCACAACAGGCTGACCCACAGCCTGGAGGTGGCAAGTGTGGGCCGTTCATTGGGCGAGAGTGCAGCGCGTCAGTTGCGCAGCCGTCATCCTGCCTCGGAAGCAGATCTTGAGGAGATTGGCGCCATTGTGTCGGCAGCCTGCCTGGCGCATGACATGGGGAACCCCCCTTTCGGGCACTCGGGTGAAAAAGCCATCTCTACCTTTTTCTCCGAAGGGAAAGGTGCCCGCCTGCGGGAAGAGGTAGAAGCAGAGGGAGGACGCTGGGCCGATTTTACCTCTTTCGAGGGGAATGCGAATGCCATCCGACTGCTCATGCATCAGTTCCGGGGTCGCAGAGAAGGAGGTTTTGCGATGACTTATGCCACACTGGCCTCCATTGTCAAATATCCCTATTCCTCGGAGTTGAGCGGAGGCAAAAACAAA
This sequence comes from Proteiniphilum sp., assembly GCA_011620695.1. GTDB lineage: Bacteria > Bacteroidota > Bacteroidia > Bacteroidales > Dysgonomonadaceae > Proteiniphilum. The sequence goes on along the minus strand of WOYT01000151.1, from coordinate 889 downwards.
TTTGGCTTCTTCGCCTCCGAAGAGGAGGACTACCGGCGTATCGCCGATGCGCTGGGTATCATACGGCTCAGTGATGACCCTCTCCACTTTGCCCGTTATCCACTGGTTTACCTGGTAGAGGCTGCCGATGATATTTGCTATCAGGTGATGGATATCGAGGATGCGCACAAGCTGCACCTGATCACCACCGACAAGGCGAGGGAGCTCTTCCTCAATTTTTTTGAAGGAGAGCGCAGAAGCAGGCGCGAAGAGATCCTTGAGATGGTGAGCGATCTGAACGAACAGATCGCCTATCTTCGCACCTCGGTCATTGGCCTGCTTATCGAAGAGTGTGCATCGATCTTCCTGGCCAATGAACAAGCCATCCTCTCCGGTAGCTTCAGTGGCTCGCTGATCAAGCATCTCCCGCTGGGTTCCTCAGCAGCATACCGTGCCTGTTCCACTTTCGCCGAACAGCATATATACCGTTCGAGGGATGTGCTCGACATCGAGCTGGCAGGCTACCGGATCATCGGATTCCTGCTGGAGGCTTTTACCGATGCCATCCGTAACCCGGAGCATGCCTATTCCACACTGTTGCTCAACAGGATTCCCGAGCAGTATGAAACCGATGCATCCACTCTCTACGGCAAACTGCAGGCATTGATTGATTTTGTTTCGGGGATGACCGATGTCTATGCACTGGATCTCTATCGCAAGATCACCGGCATGGGGTTACCGGCAATTTGAGTTTGCTTACAAATTGATCAAAAAGAAATATTTTTGATTTTTTATTGAAATAATTTGGAGGGGTTTGATTTCTTTTTTATATTTGTCCCGTGGTTTTTTCATAATAGTATTAGATTTAAGGTTAACATGATTGGCAGAATGTCGAGAGACATTCTGCCAA
>WOYT01000146.1 GCA_011620695.1 Proteiniphilum sp. | reverse complement strand
AGTTCATATTTTGAGCCAGTTGTACATCCGTTATTCTGTCGCCGATTACATAGGATCCAGCCAGGTCGTAATCGCCTTTCAGGTAGTGCGTCAGCATGGCCGTACCCGGTTTGCGGGTGGGAAGGTTCTCATGTGGGAAGGAGCGGTCGATCAGTACCTCGCTGAAGTGTACTCCTTCATTTTCCAAAGCACGGATGATCTTGTTGTGTGTCGGCCAGAATGTTTCTTCCGGGAAGGAGGCGCTGCCCAGTCCGTCCTGGTTGGTGACCATCACCAGTTCATATTCCAGTTCGCTGGCAATGCGCGCGAGGTACTGAAAGACGCCGGGGTAGAACTCCAGCTTCTCGAGGCTGTCGATCTGTTCATCCTCCGGCTCCAGGACCAGTGTGCCGTCGCGGTCTATAAACAATACTCTCTTCATATCTTCTGGTTGCTATAGTTACGGATTGCGGTGAGCAGCTGTTGGTTTTCATTGGGAGTGCCCACGGTGATGCGCAGGCAGTTGTGAACCACCGAGTGACGATTGCGGACGATCACGCTGGACTCCACCAGGTAACGGTAGAGTGCATTGGCGTCATCAACCTCCACCAGCAGGAAGTTGGCATCGGAGGGATAAACCCGTTGAACAACCGATATTTTTTCAAGTTCTTTTTCAAGCAGGGCCCGCTGTTCGAGGATCACTTTCACCCGGTAGGCATACTTTTCCGGTTTGGAGAGTGCTTTGAGTGCTTCCTGCTGGTTGAAGGCACTCACGTTGTAAGGTGGCTTGGTCTTGTCCATCAGTGCGATGATCTCTTTCCCCGCATATGCGATGCCCACACGGGCACTGGCAAGTGCCCATGCCTTGCTAAAAGTCTGCATCACGATCAGGTTGGGGTAGCGGGGGAGCTGTTCGATGAAGCTCCTGCCGCTGCTGAAATCGATGTAGGCTTCATCCACCACCACGATACCCCCGAACTCCTCCAGTAGTCGCTCCACTCCCTGCAGGCTGTTGCCCGACGGGTTGTTGGGCGAACAGACGAAGATGCACCTGGCACGCTGCTGCAGTATCTTATCGATCTGTAGTTCAAAATCAGCCGTCAGTGGTACCTCGATCACCTCCACATTGTGGATGTTGGCTGATACTTCATACATCCCGTAGGTGGGTGGACAGAGGATCACACGGTCTTTTCCCGGCTCACAGAAGATGCGGTAAACCAGGTCGATCACCTCGTCGCTGCCGTTGCCGATAAAGATCTGATCTGCGGGAATGTCGCGAAAGGCGGCCAACGCCCGCTTCAGCTCACGCTGATGCGGGTCGGGGTACCGGTTTTTCTTACCAAACGGATTCTCGTTCGCATCAAGGAAGATACCCTCCCCGCCGGTAAACTCGTCGCGTGCGCTGGAATAGGGTTTCAACGCCCAGATATTGGGTCGCACAAGTGACTGCAAATCAAAATGTTTCATCGTTTTTGTTCTCTTCGTTCATTTTCAATTTGGCAGCTAACACGGATCCCATTCGCAGTGACACCGCATTCTTGTGGGCAAACAGCTCTTCTGCCTCTGCCATTGCCTCAATGGCGGCGCCGAGAGAGAGGATTCCCTCTTCGGAGAGTTGCTGGAAAGTGATCTTCTTCACAAAGCTGTCGAGCGACACACCGCTGTAAGCTCTGGCATGGCCGCTGGTGGGAAGCGTGTGGTTGGGGCCGCTGGCATAGTCGCCAGCGCTTTCACAGCTGTAGTTGCCGAGAAAGACGGAGCCGGCATTCACCACACCGTGGCTCAGCAATACCGGGTTTTCAACTGCCAGAATCAGATGTTCCGGAGCATATTGATTGCTGAAAGCAATGCAATCCTCCAGATTCCTGAAGAGAATAGCCCTGCTGTTCTTGAGTGCCTGCACAGCAACCTCCTGACGGGGCAGGTTGGGGAGCTGCAGATCGATTTCATTGTTCACCGCCTTGATCACCTTCTTGCTGTCCGAGAGCAGCATCACCTGACTGTCTGCTCCGTGCTCTGCCTGCGACAGCAGATCGGCAGCCACAAACGCGGGGTTGGAGGTCTGATCGGCAATCACCAGCACCTCGCTGGGTCCCGCCGGCATGTCGATCGCGGTACCGTAGTACTGAGCCGATCGTTTGGCAGCCATCACATACTGGTTGCCGGGACCAAAAATTTTATCCACCTTGGGGATGCTCTCCGTACCGAATGTCATGGCACCGATGGCCTGTATCCCTCCGGCGGCAATGATGCGGGTGACGCCTGTCTGTTCAGCCGCGTAGAGAATCGCCGGATGGATCTCTCCCTCCTCATTGGGAGGGGTACAGAGCACAATCTCGCTGCAACCGGCGATCTTTGCCGGTACCGCGAGCATCAGCACTGTGGAGAAGAGAGGTGCCGTGCCGCCGGGAATATAGATTCCAACCCGTTCAATGGGGCGTGACTCGCGCCAGCAGACCACGCCGGGTGATGTCTCATGCTTGCGCACCTCTTCCCGCTGAGAGAGATGGAAAGTTTCGATGTTCTTTCTTGCCAGTGCGATGGCTTGCTTCAGTCTTTCCGGCACTTTCTCCGCTGCCTGGAGAATGGTCTCCCGTTCCACCAACAGCGACTGCTGTTCGGGATAGTCGAACTTGCGGCTGTAGGCCAGCACCGCCTTGTCGCCCTTGCGGTGTATGTCATAGAACATCTTCTCCACCATATCCATCAGCTTGCGCTGTTTGATCATGGGGCGTTCGGTCAGCTTCTTCCATTTGCTTTCCGACGGGTTGTTGATAGTTTTCATACGATCAT
>WOYT01000133.1 GCA_011620695.1 Proteiniphilum sp. | reverse complement strand
GGTTTTCAAAATCATCACTTCTGTCCGATGCCGTGGTAGGCAAAACCGAGGGAAGCCAGCTCGGAACCGTTGTAGATATTACGGCCGTCGATCACCACAAGGCGGTGCATAATCTTCTTCAACACCTCCCAGTTAGGAAGACGGAACTCTTTCCACTCGGTGGGGACGATCAGCGCATCGGCATTGAGTGCCGCATCGTAGATATCGTTGGCGTAATAAACCACATCACCAAGCACCCGTTGAGCCTCCCTGATGGCTGCCGGATCGTAGGTGCGAACAGTGACACCAGCATCCAGCAGGCTCCGGATCAGCGTGAGTGAGGGTGCATCACGCACATCATCGGTCTCCGGCTTGAAAGAGAGTCCCCAGATGGAGACTGTCATACCATCCAGCTTCCCATCGAAGTGGTTCTTCAATTTCTCAAAGAGGATATTCTTCTGTTGGTTGTTCACCTCCTCCACTGCCTTCAGCAGCTTCATCTCATAGCCGACACCCTCCGCTACACTGATCAGCGCGCGGATATCCTTCGGGAAGCAGCTGCCGCCGTAGCCACAGCCGGGGTAAAGGAAACTGCGTCCAATGCGCGAGTCGCTGCCCATGCCGCGACGCACCATGTTCACATCGGCACCCACGCGCTCGCAGAGGTTGGCAATGTCGTTCATGAAGCTGATGCGGGTGGCCAGCATCGCGTTGGATGCATACTTGGTCATCTCCGAGGAGAGGATATCCATGAAGATCACGCGAAAGTTATTCAACATGAAAGGGCGGTAGAGCTTTGACATCAGCTCCTTGGCCTCTTCGCTCTCCACGCCCACCACCACCCTGTCGGGACTCATGAAATCATTGATCGCGGCGCCCTCTTTGAGGAACTCGGGGTTCGAGGCTACGTCGAAAGAGAGCTCCGTCAGGCCTCTCTTGTCGAGTCGTTTGCGCACCAGGTCGCGGATGCGGTAGGAGGTGCCCACCGGCACGGTGCTTTTAGTGACAATCAGCAAGGGATGGGTCATGTGATCAGCAATGGTCTCTGCCACCTTCATCACCTGAGATAGGTCTGCATTGCCTTTCTCGTCGGAAGGCGTACCTACGGCGATAAAGACGATATCCATCTCGTTGAGCACCGATGTCAGGTCGGTGGTAAAGTGAAGTCGTTCTGCCTCACTGTTGCGCTCTACAATCCTGTTAAGTCCCGGTTCATAGATGGGAATGATTCCCTTTTTCAGCGATTCAATCTTTTGCTGGTCGATATCGACACAGGTCACATCCACTCCCATCTCGGCAAAGCAGGCACCCGACACCAGTCCCACATAGCCCGTTCCAACAACTGCAATTTTCATATTTTGTTTTTCATTTTAATTTATGCAAACCCACGATAGTATTCCCATTCCACTCATGTTGACTGCATACTGCCTACAGTTGTCAACTGCTTCTTCAGGTTATTCACCGGATAGAGCACCGTAAGCAGGCCGATCAGGCTGACCACCCCGAAGACCACCAGCAGGTCACTGAATTTTACGATGACCGGGTAGGCGTCGATAATGTAGGCACCGGGCACATCGCTCAGGCGTAGCAGTCCAAAGTGCTGCTGCAACAGGCAGAGCAAAAGACCCATCACCATCCCGGAGAGGATACCGATAAAGGTAATCAGCCATCCTTCATAGAGAAAGATACGCGCCACCAACCGGTTGGATGCACCCATATGCTGCAGGCTGCGGATATCAGCTTTTTTCTCCACAATCAGCATGGAAAGTGATCCCACCACGTTGAAGACGGCAATAAGCAGGATGAAAGCCAGAATGAGAAAGGTGACCCATTTCTCTATCTGCAGCATTCGGTAGGACTCACGTTGTTGTTCATAGCGGTCCTCCACCAGAAACTCATCACCTAACAGGCGTTGGATCTCATTTTTTATCTTCTTCACCGATGCATCAGGTGCCAGGTTGATATCCAGTGAGGTAACCTCATTGTGATCATAGCTTAGCAACTCACGGACCAGTGCAATCGGGATAATCGCCATCTGCTCATCTACCTCCGGCTGGTTGAGGGAAAACACCCCTCCCACCTGCAGATAGGCGGTAGTGAAAGCGGTTGAGGGGTTGGCAAGATTGACCCGTACATTGCGTCGCGGCGCATAGACCTCCACCGGCTCAATAAAACCGGGCCGGGCTCCCAGTGTAGCCGCCAATCCCGCACCCAGTGTGGTGTAGTTGACCACATCCTCCTGCAGACGGAAAGTGCCATCGATCATTAACCGATCCATGTCGGTCATCAGCCGAAACTCTTCTGATACACCTTTCATCCGTACCGGTACCTGCTGCTGGCCATACCTGAAGAGTGCGTTCTCCTCGAGCGATTCAGAGATGATCTGTATGCCGGGTAGCCGCAGTGCCTCCTCAAAGGCAGGGGTCTCATAGCTGAACACTTTGCCCTCGCGGACTGTAATCTTCAGATGGGGATCGAAAGAGCTGAAGAGACCCTCTACTATGCCGCCAAAGCCATTGAAGACCGATAAAACCGTCACCATGGCCATCGTGGCAACAGCGATCCCACACACCGAGATAGCTGAAATCACATTGATGGCGTTGTGCGATTTCTTCGAGAAGAGGTAACGACGTGCTATGAAGAAGGAGAGGTTCAAACTACCTGGATTAGTCGTTTTTCAACAATCGGTCAATATTCTCAATGTAGTCGAGCGAGTCGTCGAGGTGAAAGTTTAGCTCGGGAATCACCCGCAACTGCTTACCCACCCGCTTGCCCAGGTCGTAACGCAGCGACTTCACATTATCGTTGATATTGGTAATCAGCTCCTCCGACCGTTCGGAGGGGAAGATGCTCAGGTAGGCATGGGCAATCCTCAGGTCAGGAGTCACCCTCACATTGGTCACTGAGATAAAGACACCGTGCATTTTCTTTGTCTCCAGCAGGAAGATTTCACTCAGCTCTTTCTGGATCAACCGATTGATTTTTTGTTGTCTATTCGATTCCATCGTTTTCTATTTTTTTCTGATCAGCGTCAACCCGTCGCGGAGCGGCAGAATCACCTTCTCCACACGGTTGTCGCCGGCCAATCGTTCGTTAAACTCCTGAATCCCCTGTGTCTGTCTGTCGGACGGTGCTGGCTCTAGTATCTTACCATGCCAGAGGGTGTTGTCTGCCAGGAGAAATCCGCCGCTTTTGACCTTCGGCAGGGTTGCCTCGTAGATCTGCCAGTAGTTTCGCTTGTCCCCGTCGAGAAAGGCAAGGTCGAAAGAAACATCCTCAAAACGGGGCAGAAGCTCTCTCGCATCGCCAATATGGAGCGTGATTCTGTCTGCGACGGAGGAGCGGCTGAAATTGCGAAGGATCCTCTCCTCCAGTTCATCGTCAATCTCAATGGTATGCAACCTGGCATCCCCTTCCAGTCCCTCAGCAATGCAAAGAGCCGAATAGCCGGTGTAAGTACCAATCTCCAATACCCGCGAGGGATGAATCATCCGCACCAGCATCTTTAACAACCGCCCCTGCAGGTGACCTGAAACCATGAAGCCGTGTAAAAGCTTCAGATGTGTCTCGCGGTGGATCTCCCGCAGCAACGCTGGCTCTTCATCAATGTGACGAAGGATATACTCCTCCAGGGAATCGGAACTATTCATATCAACCAGCTGGAAGCTTCTACCTCATTACTGGGTGTAATCAGGCAGGTTGTACTTCTCTTTCGCCTCCAGGATCCGCCATGCCTCGATGATCTCCAGGTAGGTGGTGCCACCTGCCTCACCGAAGCTACCACCCAGGTAAGCCACACGATCGTTCCGTTCAATCAGTCCCCTCTCCAGCAGACGTTTGATCGCCTCCACGAAATATGCCCGGCGGCTCTCCTTGGTATTCCCGTCGCCCTTGCCCTGTTGATACTCGGCCCATACACCGTATGAGAGCGCCAGCTCGCGAGCCAGCCGCTCAGTGGTAGTGATGGCATATACCGTGCTCTTGCCACGGAAAGCAGCCAGCACACGTGCCGTACGGCCTGTATGACTGTCGGTCACGATCGCCTTCACGTTCATCCGCAGGGTTGCCTTGACTGCCTGTTTGGCAAGGAACTCGGTCACTTCGCGTTCGTCATACTGCACATAGGGTACCCGGATATCGTTCTCCGTCAGCTTGGTCTGCTCTGCTTCGTAGGCGGTCCTCGCCATGGTTTGCACTGCCTCTACCGGATATTTACCGTAGGCGGTCTCACCACTGAGCATCACCGCATCGGTACGGTAGTAGATGGCATTGGCAATATCGGTGATCTCCGCCCGTGTGGGTCGGGGATTGTGGATCATGGAGTGCAGCATCTGCGTGGCGACGATTACCGGTTTCTTGTGATGTACCGCCTGTTTGATCAGTACACGCTGGATACCGGGGATCTTCTCCTGTGCCACTTCGATACCCAGGTCGCCACGGGCAATCATGATGCCGAATGCCACGTCCAGGATCTCATCGGCATTGTCAACGCCATCCTGGTTCTCGATCTTGGCTATAATCTTGATCGGGCTGTTCAGCTGATCCAGGATCTCCTGAACCGCCAATACATCCTCTTTGCTGCGTACGAAAGAGTGAGCAATGAAATCGACATCATGCTCTGCCGCCAGGGCAATGAAATCACGGTCACGCGCGGTGATGGCCGGCAGGCTGATGCGCACCCCCGGTATATTGACACTCTTGCGACTTCCCACGATGCCATCATTCAGGACACTGCAGAGCAAATAGCCGGGAGTGACAGCAATCACTTTCAGATCAATCTCGCCATCATCGATCAGAATATCGTCGCCCACCTTCATCTCATCCGTGATGTTGGGATAGGAGATGTAAATGGTCTCACGTGAGGAGATCCCGGTGGGATCACCTACAATCCTGATCTGATCACCCGTCTTCAATTCAATGGGACTATCAGCGAGCGTAGTCCGTATCTCCGGACCTTTGGTGTCCACCAGGATGGCAATCCGGTTGGAAACCTCACGGGTGTTACGGATGATCTTTAAGAAACCCTCTTCATCGAGATGGGCTGAGTTGAGTCGTACCACATTCATCCCCGCTTCAAAGAGTTGGCGCAGAAATGACACATCGCATCGCTTGTCAGAGATGGTGGCGATGATCTTTGTTTGTTTAAGCATATATTCCTCTGGATTGTTCTGACTATGTAACGTTTGGATTTACTTTTTGTTTGCCTCCAGCAGTGCTTCCAGAGCCAACCGGTAGGAGTCGAGACCAAAGCCGGCGATCACACCGCGACAAACGGCCGACAGCATGGAGTGATGACGGAAATCCTCGCGGGCATACACGTTGGAGATATGCACCTCTACTACCGGAGCCGGCACCGCTTTGATCGCATCACGGATCGCCACCGAGGTATGGGTGTACCCCCCGGCATTGAGGATGATGCCATCACTGCCGTAACCTGCTTCCTGGATCTTGTTGATCAGCTCCCCCTCCACATTCGACTGGTAAAGCGTAAGGGTGACAGCCGGGTAGGCTGCCTGAAGTTTCCCGAGGCAGGCCTCGAAAGATTGGCCGCCGTAAATCTCCGGTTCACGGAGCCCCAGCAGATTGAGATTGGGTCCGTTGATGATTTGAATTTTCATAATCGAAGTATGAACGTCATATTCAGTTCTCCTCTTCCGCAGCCGGTGCAGCTGCCTCAGCGGCCGGCTCACCATAGTCTGCATGAGCCATTCGCAGGTAAGAGCGATAGCGCCACTGCGCATTTTCACGGGCTGCCTCGAACAGCTCATCTGCCTGGCGTGGGAAAGACTTGATCAGCTGCGTGTAGCGTACCTCACCCAGCAGGAAGTCGTGGAACTTACTCCAGTCAGGCTCCTTGCTGTCGAGTTGGAACGGGTTCTTTCCCTCCAGCTCCAGTCGCGGGTCGTAGCGCCAGAGGTGCCAGTAACCACAATTCACGGCCGCTTTCTGTTCGGCCTGTGCCGTACCCATCCCCTTTTTCAATCCGTGACTGATACAAGGCGAGTAGGCGATGATGAGAGAGGGGCCATGGTAGGATTCCGCCTCCTTCAACGCCTTGAGGTAGTGCGACTGGTTGGCGCCCATGGCCACCTGTGCCACGTAAACATAGCCGTAGGTGGCGGCGATCATGCCGAGATCCTTCTTGCGGATCCGCTTGCCGGCCGCGGCGAACTTGGCAACAGCAGCCAGGGGTGTGGACTTGGATGATTGCCCGCCGGTGTTGGAATAGACCTCGGTATCGAGCACCAGGATATTGATATCCTGACCGCTGGCCAGCACATGGTCAAGACCACCGAAGCCGATGTCGTATGCCCAGCCATCACCGCCAAATACCCAGATCGACTTCTTGCTGAGGTACTTCTCCAGGGAGAGGATCTCCTGCGCCACGGGATGTTTGATGCCAACAAGGGCAGACACCAGCTTTTCAGAGGCCTCTTTCGATTCATCGGCATCCTCTTTCTTCTCCAGCCACCGGGTGAAGAGCTCTTTCTGTTCCGCGGTGAAATCGTCTGAAGCAATTCCTTTCTGCATCAGTTCGCTCAGGTGATTGCGCATGCTGTTGTGTGCGATGACGAAGCCATAGCCATACTCGGCATTGTCCTCGAAGAGTGAGTTGGCCCATGAGGGACCCTTGCCCTCTTCATTTTTTGTATAGGGGGTGGCAGGAGCCGATGCACCATATATGGAGGAGCATCCGGTGGCGTTGGCAATCATCATCCGGTCACCGTAAAGCTGTGTGATCAACTTAATATAGGGAGTCTCACCGCATCCCGAGCAGGCACCCGAAAACTCGAAGAGCGGTGTGGCAAACTGCGAGTTTTTCACGTTCAGCTTCACATCGAGCAGGTGCGCCTTGCTGGTGACATTCTTCGACAGGTAGTCCCAGTTCTGCTGGTTCTCGTACTGCGTACCGATCGGCACCATCTCCAGTGCCTTCGCACCTTTCTTACCAAGACAGACATCCACACAGTTGCCGCAGCCGAGACAGTCGAGCACATCGACCTGGATGCGAAAAGCCATACCGGCCAACTGTTTACCCTGCGCTTTGAGCAGTTCCACACCTTCACCCAGACCCTGCTGCTCCTGCTCATCGAGCACGAATGGACGGATGGTGGCGTGAGGGCATACATAGGCACACTGGTTACACTGACTGCAGGTCTCAGGGTTCCATACCGGTACGTTGACCGCCACACCACGCTTTTCATAGGCGGAGGTGCCCTGTTCCCAGGTACCATCCTCACGACCAATAAAAGCCGATACCGGCAGGTCGTAACCACGCTGTGCATTCACAGGACGCACTACCTTTTGAATGAAATCCGGTGCATCATCGGGCGTCCGGGTGTCGACACCGAGCTGTGCCCACTCTTTTGGCACCTCTACCTCTTCTACATCGCCTCCACGATCCACGGCGGCAAAGTTCATCTTCACCACCTCTTCACCTTTCTTGCCATACGACTTCACGATGAATTTCTTCATCTGCTCTACCGCCTGGTCGTAGGGGATCACATTCGATATTTTGAAAAAAGCCGACTGCAGAATGGTATTGGTGCGGTTGCCCAGACCAATCTCATCAGCAATGGCTGTTGCATTGATGACATAGAACCGGATGTTGTTTTCAGCGAAATATCGCTTCACATGGTCGGGCAGGTGGTTGGCCACCTCCTCTTTCGGCCATATCGAGTTCAGCAGGAAAGTTCCGTTCTTCTTCAACCCCTTGGTCACATCGTAAAGATGCAGGTAGGCCGGCACGTGACAGGCCACGAAGTTGGGAGTGTTCACCAGGTAGGTAGAACGAATGGGGTTATCGCCAAAACGGAGGTGCGAGCAGGTGAAACCACCCGATTTCTTGGAGTCGTAGGCAAAATAGGCCTGTACATATTTATCGGTATTTTCGCCGATGATCTTGATCGAGTTTTTGTTGGCACCTACCGTACCGTCTGATCCCAATCCGTAAAATTTGGCCTCATAGGTGGTCTCATCCATCGCGATCTCCTCTTTCATGGGAAGCGACTTGAAGGTGACATCATCCACGATGCCGATGGTGAAATCATTCTTCGGCATGTTCATGGAGAGGTTCTCGAAAACAGAAAGAATCTGTGAAGGCGTGGTATCTTTCGATGAGAGACCATAGATACCCCCTACCACTTCGGGTGCATTTTCCTTACCGTAGTAGCAATCCTTCACATCCAGGTAGAGCGGTTGTCCGGTTGCTCCCGGCTCCTTGGTGCGGTCGAGCACAGCAATTCGCCTGACCGTGGCTGGCACTGCCGAGAGGAATGCGGAGGCCTTGAAGGGGCGGTAGAGGTGCACGGCAACCACTCCCACTTTCTCACCCTTGGCGGTGAGGTAATCCACCACTTCGCGGATGGTTTCGGTGACCGAACCCATGGCAATTACCACCCGTTCCGCTTCAGGATCGCCATAATAGTCGAACAATCCATACTTGCGGCCGGTGACGGTTGCCAGCTTCTCCAGATACTTCTCCACAACATCCGGCACATTGGCATAGAACGGATTAGAGGATTCACGTGCCTGGAAGTAAATATCATCGTTCTGGGCAGTACCACGTGTCACCGGGGCATCGGGCGACAGCGCCCTGTCGCGGAATCCTTTCAATGCCTCCTGGTTGACCAGCGGTGCCAGGTCGTCGTTCGTCAGCATTTCGATCTTCTGGATCTCGTGTGATGTGCGGAATCCGTCGAAGAAATGAAGAAAAGGAACACGACTCTCGATTGCTGCCAGGTGAGCTACCGCCGCCAGGTCCATCACCTCCTGTACCGAACCGGTGGCGAAGAGGGCGAAGCCGGTGGGACGGGTTGCCATCACATCCTGCTGATCACCAAAAATGGAGAGCGCATGTGAAGCCAGTGCTCTTGCCGAGACATGAAACACGCCAGGCAGTAGCTCTCCCGCCATCTTGTACATGTTGGGCAGCATGAGCAACAACCCCTGTGAGGCGGTAAAGGTGGAAGTGAGCGCACCTGCCTGCAACGACCCGTGCATGGCTCCGGCAGCGCCCGCTTCCGATTGCATTTCCTGCACCAGAACAGGCTGCCCGAAGATATTTTTCCTACCGGCAGCTGCCCACTCATCCACATACTCCGCCATGGTGGAGGAAGGGGTGATCGGGTAGATTGCAGCCACCTCGCTGAACATATAGGCGATATGTGCAGCAGCCTGATTCCCGTCGCAGGTCAAATAGTTTTTTTGTTTTGCCATAATAATATGTCTGCTAAAAATATGAAATTTCAGTTAATAAAGTGCTAAATTAATGGGCTTCGGACTACGAAATTACGATAAAAAAACGAAAACGACAAAAGATGGCTACATTTTGTTTATTCCTATGACCCATTCCTGAAAGTAAAATATAAAATATGTTAATTTATGATCTTTACCAGCAAGTGAATGTTATAGTATCATGAATAGATGTCAGACCGCCTCAATTATTACATAGGTTTTTTATGAAGATTATCATCATTGCAAACAGGCTACCGGTAAAGATAGAACGTACCGACGACGGCTTCACCATTGAACGAAGCGAGGGTGGGCTGGCCACCGGACTTGGTTCGTTGGAGACCGAAATGGAAAAATACTGGGTAGGATGGCCGGGCATTCACACCGACGATGAAGAGGAGAAGCAAGAGATCACCGAACAACTGCATCAGCTCAACTTCCACCCTGTCTTTCTCAGCGATGAACAGATCAGCAACTACTACGAGGGATACAGCAACAGTACCCTCTGGCCGCTCTGCCACTACTTTTTCTCTTATATAGAATATAAGGCAGAGTACTGGGCTGCATACCGGGAGGTGAATGCCCTCTTCAGCCGCGAGGCACTCCCCTTCATCGAAAACGAGGACATCGTTTGGGTACAGGACTACCAGCTGATGCTGCTGCCCAAGATGATTCGTGATCGGAAACCGGCCGCCAGCATCGGTTACTTTCACCACATCCCCTTCCCATCCTATGAGCTCTTCAGAGTGCTCCCCGAGAGAGAAGAGGTTCTGGAGGGATTGCTGGGAGCAGACCTGATCGGGTTTCACACGCACGATTACATGCGTCACTTCATCAGCGCCATCTATCGCGTGCTCAACCTGAACTGCAACCTCGATGAGATCACCCTCAAGGAACGAATTGTGCATGTGGATGCATTCCCCATGGGAATCAACTACGAACAGTATCACCAGGCACCGGCACTCCCGGAGGTGCAGGAGAAATCGGCCATGCTCAGGGAGAAACTGGGCGACAAGCAGGTGATCCTCTCTGTGGACCGGCTCGACTACAGCAAGGGGATCCTGCATCGTCTCGACGGTTTCGCGCAGTTCCTGGAAAACAACCCTGAATACCACGAAAAGGTATCGCTGTCGATGATAGTGGTGCCCTCACGCGACAACGTGGAGATGTATGCAGAGCTGAAAGCAAAAATCGATCAAGCCATCGGCGAGATCAACGGCAAATATGCAAAGCTGGGATGGAGCCCCATTTTCTACTTCTACCGCAGCTTCTCCTTTGAGGAGCTGATAGCCATGTATGACATTGCCGACATCGCGCTGGTGACACCGCTACGCGATGGGATGAACCTGGTGGCCAAGGAGTACCTGGCTGCCAAAGGGGACCAGAGCGGCGTGCTGATCCTCAGCGAGATGGCAGGCGCTGCCATTGAGCTGCAGGATGCCCTGATCATCAACCCCAACAACAAGGATGAGATAGAGAAAGCGATCCTGCAGGCACTCACCATGCCGGAGGATGAAAAACGGGCACGAATCAGCAGGATGCAGAAAGGCATCGCATCCCGTAATGTGAAGCGCTGGGCCAACGACTTTGTGAAAGAGCTGCGGAGCATCAAGGAACAGAACAAGGAGATCCTGCTAAAGGTGGTGGGCGAACGACAGCTCACCCAGATCAAGAGTGCTTACGATGAAGCTGACTCCCGACTGATTCTGCTTGATTATGACGGTACCCTCTCTCCATTCACCAAGATGCCGGAGGATGCCGTTCCTTCGGAGCAACTGCTCGACCTCCTCCGCCGGATGAGTGCCGACAAGCGCAACAAGGTGGTGATCAACAGCGGGCGTAACCATCAGATCCTGGACAAATGGTTCGACGGACTCCCACTCGATTTTGCCGCGGAACATGGCGTTTTCTACAAGGATGATGGGGTATGGCACCGTCACATCATGGAAAAAATCATCTGGGATGAGGAGATCCTGGAGATCATCCAGCACACCATTGAGAAAACCCCACGCTCACATCTGGAGCAGAAAGATGCAGCATTGGTCTGGCACTATCGCAACGTGGATGTCTGGCTGGCCGAGCTGCGGTCACAACAGCTGGTCAACGCGCTGATAGGTCCCTGTTCACGGCTCAACCTGCAGATCGTACCGGGCAACAAGATCGTGGAGATCAAGTCACCTGACTACAACAAGGGCAGCGAAGTGATTCGCCGCCTGGAAAAAGAAACCTACGACTTCGTGCTGGCGATCGGCGACGACACTACCGATGAGGATATGTTCCGGGCCCTGCCGCCCTACGGCATCAGCATCAAGGTGGGGAGCTTCTCGCCGGCAGCGAAATACCGCATACCCCTGCAATCGTCCGTGATCCCATTCCTGAACAAGCTTATACAATCATAAAAAAAGAGTACAAGAAAATGTTATTTATTGATCAATTTCTTTCACCGGAGAGCCCTTTCCGTTACCCGTTTATAGCCCTGCTGTTTCTGGCAGTATTTGGTATTCTGACACTCATCTACCGACAGATCATCAAGCGGTGGCAAAAAAGAACCCGCAAAAGCCAGAGCACGATGGACGACTTCATGGTACAACTCTTCAGACTTCCGGGCATCTGGCTCATCTTTGCCCTACTGCTCAACCTGTTCAGCGGACTGCTCAGCGAGGAGGAACAGCTCTATAATGTGCTGAGCAAAATTAGCCAGATCATGCTGACGCTTAACATCGGCTGGATCCTGGTACAGGTGGTAAGGGGCCTTTTCCACTACTGGAAGAAGAAATTCGACATTGAGAACCCTGACAACCTGGAAGCGCGGAAACAACTCACCCAGATGAGCATGATTGAGCGCATCTCGTTGATCACCATCATCTTCATCTTTGTGGCCATCGCGCTGATGTCTATCGAGCAGGTGCGTCAGCTGGGGGTGAGCCTGCTGGCCTCGGCCGGCGTGGCTGGTATCATCATCGGCTTCGCGGCGCAACGCAGCTTCGGCCAGATCTTCTCCGGCATTCAGATTGCCTTCACGCAGCCCATACGACTGGATGATGTGGTGGTGATCGAGGGGGAGTGGGGTCGCATCGAGGAAATCAGCATCACCTACGCGGTGGTGAGGATATGGGATGAGCGGCGTCTGATCGTACCGATCGATTACTTCCTTAACAACCCGATACAGAACTGGACGCGCAACACCTCGCAGATATTGGGTACCGCATTCCTCTACGTCTCCTACGACCTGCCGGTGGAGCCGCTGCGGGAGGAGCTGAGCCGTATCGTGAAAGATGACCCGAACTGGGACGGAAGGGTTCAAAACATACAGGTGACCAATAGCAAGGAGTGGTACAAGGAGCTGCGCGTGCTGGTGAGCAGCGCCAACTCCTCCCGCAACTGGGATCTGCGGGTGACCGTGCGGGAGAAGCTGATTGACTTTATCAACGCCAACTACCCCGGTTCTTTTGCAAAGATCAACGCCTTCACACCCTCAACGGCAGATGTGGAAAAGCGGCAGGTAAAGTTAGATGAGTAACATTCCCTCTCATTATTTATGGGCTTTTTTCAGGGACGGATAAACCTGGAAAGTTGCTTCTCCTCTGAAAAAAGCGTTGCAGTGTTGATCAATGCCAGGTGTGAGTAGGCCTGGGGGAAGTTGCCCAGTTGTCGCTTGGTGCGGAAGTCGAGATCCTCACTGTAGAGACCCACATGGTTGGAGTAGGAGATCATCTTTTCAAAGATCTCCTGAGCCTCTTTCCGCTCGCCGATCATGAAGAGCGCCTCGATGAGCCAGAAAGTACAGATGGTGAATGAGGAGGTGGGTACGCCAAAATCATCCTCCGACTTGTAGCGGTACATCAGCCCCTCGTGGTAGAGATTCTCCTTGATGGCTTTCACCGTCTTCACGTAACGCTCATCATCCGGTGCAATGAAATCATAAAACTGCATCAGCAGCAGCGAGGAGTCGTAATCGGTACTGTCATATGCCTGCGTGAAACACTGCAGCTCCTCGTTCCACCCTCTCTCATGCACCTCTGCACGGATGATATCAGCCTCATTGCGCCACTTTTTAGCATA
>WOYT01000111.1 GCA_011620695.1 Proteiniphilum sp. | reverse complement strand
TGATCAGCTAATCCCCAAATCAATGACCCCATCCTTCATATGAATGGTCCGGTCGGTGATGGATGCCAGCTGCTCATCGTGGGTCACGATCACGAATGTCTGGTTCAGCTTGTCGCGCAGCTCGAAGAAGAGCTGGTGCAGCTCGGCCTTGTTATCGCTGTCGAGGCTGCCGGAGGGTTCATCGGCGAACACCACCAGGGGGTCGTTGATCAGTGCACGGGCTACGGCCACGCGTTGCTTCTCTCCACCCGACAGCTCCGCCGGTTTATGCTCCATACGCGCGGCGAGACCCATCATCGCGAGCAGCTCACGCGCCTTAGCCTCCGCCTTCGAGTGCTTCACGTTGCCGATCAGCGCGGGGATCATCACATTCTCCAGCGCTGTGAACTCGGGCAGCAGCTGGTGAAACTGAAAGACGAAGCCGATATTTTTGTTGCGGAAGTCGGCAAGACGTTGCTCGCCAAGCTGACTCAGGTCCTGTCCGTCAATCAGTATGCGACCGCTATCGGCTTTTTCCAGGGTACCCATGATCATGAGCAGGGTGGTCTTCCCCGCGCCACTAGGTCCTACAATCGATACGATCTCCCCTCGCTGTACCTCCAGGTCGATCCCTTTCAGCACTTTTAGCGACCCGAAACTTTTTGTGATCTTTTCCGCTTTTACCATCTCCTTCTTAATTTGTGCCCCGCAGGTGCCCCGCAGGAACAATGTGCGAAGATAAGAAAAAAGCTTCACATTTTACGCAATATTAACCACATCCCGTTGGCAGATAGAGGTGCCACCCGTTATATTTGCGAAAAGCAGGGGATGCACCACGTGGGACAGTACTCATTCGTGAATACAGCTGGCAAACAGCAGAGGGCCATCCTCCATCAAACCAAAGAAACATGAAGAAATTACATACTATGCGCCGTGAGTACAATGCCGGAGCACTGAAAGAGCAGGAGATGACGGCGGACCCGATGGCGATATTCGACCGGTGGCTGGAGGAGGCGATCGCGGCGGGTATTGATGAACCCAACGCGATGACGCTCGCCACCGCCACACCCGAGGGGAGACCCTCGGCACGGATGGTGCTGCTCAAGGAGATGAGAGGCGATGGATTCGTCTTTTTCACCAACTACCTTAGCCGAAAAGGCGAGGAGCTGCGGATGAACCCGCGGGCGGCGCTGGTGTTCGACTGGCACGTGATGGCACGACAGGTGCGCGTCGAGGGATCGGTGGAACAACTTCCACCCGAAGAGTCGGACGCCTACTACCTGTCACGACCAGAGAACGCACGCATCGGTGCCTGGTCATCCCCCCAGAGCAGGGTCGTGAAAGATCGTGCCGAGCTGGATGCCCTGCAGCGGGAGATGGAGCAGCGGTTCGCAAAGGAGCCACTCCCCCGCCCCGGTCACTGGGGTGGATACCTGGTGCGTCCCGAACGGATTGAGTTCTGGCAGGGACGTCCCGACAGGATGCACGACCGGCTGGTGTACGAAAAAGGAGTTGATGGGTGGCACCTGCATCGGCTGGCGCCCTGAATTTAAATCAGCCTTCGAAGCCTTCCTCGCGGTGTGTACCGTCGCAGCCTCAAATTGTTTTAGGTTGTGGTATGATCTTGTTCCTGGCCACTGTGGCTACAAACTCTTTCAGGTAAAAGGGTTCAAAGTAGGCGGTGTCAACGAACCGCTTCTCAGCGAAAGCCTGCTCTGCCAGCGGCACCATGCCCGATGCCAGCGGATACACCTGCTCCAGGAAATGAGCATGGGGATGCGTGATCACCTCCCGGCATTTATCGGCACCGTTGCCAAAGAAACAGACCTTGTGCTGCGACAACAGGTCGAGATAGCTCTCCCCATCGACAATATCGGCAGATGTGGAACGGACTGTTTCCAGCGAGCGATTGAAGAAAGTGGCATAGACCTCCATGCGGCGGGCATCGATCATGGGACAGAGCAGATCATCCTCCCCTGCACGAGCGGTGACCATCGAGGCCATGATCAGCGGTGTGGGGAGCGCAATCAGCGGGATGTCCAACCCGTAACTGAGCCCTTTCGCCTCGGAGACACCAATGCGCAGACCGGTGTAGGAGCCGGGACCACTGCTCACGGCGATCGCATCGAGGGTGAGTCGCTCTTTCCGAACATGGGTCATGATCTCCTCTACAAACACGCCCAGCAGTGTGGCGTGCGACTGACCCCGGAAATCCTCGCGTGAGAGGAGCAGCTCACCGTTGCACGAGAGGGTGCAGGAGCAAGCGGTCGTAGCTGTTTCTATGGAAAGGATGGTGGCCATGCTTCAATATCAAGCTTTAATCGTAATCAATCTTCTTGACCGCCATTGACGGTCTCGGGTTTCAGTAAAATCTTCCCAGAAAGATGTAAAGATACAATTTTTTTTGCATCCCGATAACAAACAGATCGTGCTGTGATTGGTTTTTCCAGGGGGGATGCTGTTCAACTGGGACCAAAAAAAAACTGCATCGCAGTGGATGCAGTTCTTTCAAATCTATCGGATCTTCTTAGTACCTGTTGCTTCTTTCGCGATTTCCGTAACCACCGCGGTTGTTGCTGCGGGGATGGTCACCTTCGGTACGGGGACGAGCTACGGATACAGAGAGCGTACGTCCGTCGTATTCTGCATCGTTCAGTTCTTCAATGGCATGTTGTCCTTCTTCGTCGTTGGACATCTCTACGAAACCGTAGCCTTTGGAGCGACGGGATTCACGATCGGCAATGATCTTAGCTGAGGATACTTCTCCATACTCCTCAAACAGTTCTTTTAAATCGGCG
>WOYT01000075.1 GCA_011620695.1 Proteiniphilum sp. | reverse complement strand
TCAACCAATTGAAATAATTAACATAAAAAAGATAAAAAAATGGAGGGATGGAACATCCCTCCTTAAAACTTCTGACTGTTCTGGTTTTGATCTATAGCTCTACCTTTACTGCAGTGCCAGCGTAACCGATCAGTGTGCCGGTTACGCCACTTTTCATCGCTGCCGGGTTTTCCTGATCCACATACACGATATTGAACATCCTCTGTTTCAGCATGCCGTTGAACGTACCTTTTCGTTCCCCGATCTCCAATGTTTTGTTTGCATCATTGTAAATGAATGGAATGGTGGCATAATCACCTTTCTCGTAATTGTAGTTGACCCCTTCATCCTCATAGAGCGTGAAACTACCGTCGTGACCTCCATAGACAAAGAGGGTGATGGTCTCCGGTTGCTTTTCATCACTGTACATGATCTCCGGTCCGAAGGGGACGATACTGCCTGCCCTCACGAAGAGGGGCATCCGCTCGTAAGGGGCATCCACGCTGATTGTCTGGTTTCCGGCGATATAGCTTCCGCTGTAGAGATCGTACCATCCCTCGTTGCCTGGGAAGTAGACCTTCCTGTTGCGTGCACCATACGCGTACACAGGGCAGACCATCAGGGCGGGACCAAACATATACTGATCGCTGATCTCTCTCACTTTGGCATCGCCGGGAAAATCCATCACCAGTGCCCGCATAATGGTGTAGTCGTTCAGCCAGGTCATGCCCGCAAGTGAGTAGATGTAGGGCATCAACCGGTATCGCAGCTTGTCATAGTAGAGCATAGAGCGGTATGCCGGGTGATTGTCGGGTGCGATATGGAACATCTCGCGGTAGGGGAACTGACCGTGTGAGCGGAACAGCGGCACAAAAGCGCCAAATTGGTACCATCGGGTATTCAGCTCGCGCCACTCTTTTAAATCTTCGTTCTCCCGACCGGTGCGGTCATAGAGCCGCTGGGCCTCCTCGTAGCGCTTCTCCACACAGAATCCGCCGATATCCATGCTCCAGTAGGGGATACCGGAGAGGGCGAAGTTGAGGCCGGCAGAGATCTGTGCTTTCATATCCTCCCAGCGGGTGCCGATGTCGCCGCTCCATACAGCGGTGGAGTAGCGTTGTATGCCGGCATAGCCGGAGCGGGTGAGGAGGAACACCCGTTTGTCGGGATCCACGCCTCGCTGTCCATCGTAGATCGCTTCGGCGTTCATCAGTGCGTAGGCATTGAAGTACTTGGTGGAGGGACCCAATGCAGTGGGTCCGCAGAGCGCCTTGCGGTAATCCATCGAGGTATTGTCCTGGATGTTGGGCTCGGAGGCATCCATCCACCAGGCATCGAACCCCTTGGGGTAGAGCTTCTCCTCTATCTGCTTCCAGAATAGCTTGCGGGCGTCTGCCGAGTAGGCATCATAGAAAGAGCCCACATAGCCCGGGTAGACCCAGTCGCGGATGCTGTCCTTCACCGCCTGCCGGTACATCCACCCTTTCTCGTCGAACGCCTTGTAGTTGTTGGTGGTGACGTAGAACTTGGGCCATACCGAGATCATGATCCTGGCATTCATGGCATGTACCGAGTCGACCATCCCTTTTGGATTGGGGAAACGTTCCGGGTCGAACGCATGGTCACCCCAGGCATCTACAGGCCAGTAGAACCAGTCCTGCACGATGTTGTCGATCGGGATGTTGCGACGTCGGAACTCTGCCAGTGTCTCCAGCAGTTCATCCTGCGTTTTGTAGCGTTCACGGCTCTGCCAGAAGCCCATGGCCCATTTTGGCATCACCTGTGACTTCCCGGTAACGGTGCGATAACCGCTGATCACCTCATCCATGTTGCTGCCTGCGATGAAGTAGTAATCGATCTGATCACCCATCTCGCTCCAGAGGGAGAGTCTGTTCTGCTCCTTTGCCGGAACCGGGTCGAGCACCTTTAGGGAGATATAGGAAACATCCCCATCGGGCTCCCACTCAATTTTGAGGGGCACTCTTTCACCGGCCTTCATGGCGAGGACGAACTTATAGTCGTTGGGATTCCAGGCAGTGCGCCATCGCTCTTTCACTACCTCTTCGTTGTTTGCCTTTATGGTGGTGTAACCCGCGTAGTGGAGATGAAAACGATGGATGCCATCCTTTGTGGCTTCTACCTCCCCCTCCCAGGTTACCTGTGCGCCATTCAGCGAAAAACCTTCCGGGAAGTTCTTAATCAACTCCAGGTTCTCGTAGTCGATCGTGGATTCTTGCCGTTCAATGGTTTCTCCTGTTTGCTTATTTGTGTAAGTTGCCGTCAATACTCCCTCTTCCCCGTTTTTGCCAAATAGCTTAAACTGATCAAGCTGCCCATAGTCGCGCGGGTCGCCCCACTTGCTGAGGGAGTAGTTGTCCCAGAGAATGCCGTAATTCCTGCTCGAAACGATGAAGGGTATCGATACTTTGGTGTTGTACTGGAAGAGCGATTCGTTCTTCCCCTTGTAGTTGAACTCGTCCGACTGGTGCTGCCCCAGACCATAGAACGCCTCATCGTCGGGCGACTCGAACACCTGGCGCAGGGTATAGCCCTTTGTTCCCTCCACCTCGATAGGGGTGAATGACTTGCCTCCCCCGATCTTTTCCTGTAGGATCGGTTCTCCCTCCTTGTTGAAGAAAGAGACCTCACCGCTCTGCTTGTGCACCTTGGCGTCGAGTGCCGCGGTGGAGAGGATGACAAAGCATGAATCTACCGAAACCTCAAATTTGCCGGAATATTCCAGGCCTGGGACGGTGATCAGACTTTTAGCGGTGGAGAAATCTTCTTCGGGTGTGGCTGAAACA
>WOYT01000124.1 GCA_011620695.1 Proteiniphilum sp. | reverse complement strand
ATATCATCGATCAGATAGCCGGCGTGATCGCGAAACGGGCGGAGAAAGGATTGAATTTCGGGACCGTGATCATTCCCGAAGGGTTGATCGAGTTCATCCCCGCCATGAAGAAACTGATCAACGAGCTGAACGATTTTTTGGCGCACAATCAGGAGGAGTTCGACCTGGTACGCCGCTCCGGTAAACGGGATTACATCATCAGCAAGCTGTCGCCCGAAAATGCTGAGATCTACGCAAGCCTGCCCGAAACGGTGGCCCGACAGCTCACCCTCGACCGCGACCCGCACGGCAACGTACAGGTGTCGCTCATCGAGACCGAGAAGCTGCTGGCTGAGATGGTGAAGAAACGGCTCGATGAGTGGAGTAAAGAGGGGAAATACAACGGTAAGTTTGCCACCATCACCCATTTCTTCGGGTACGAAGGACGATGCGCAGCTCCGTCGAACTATGATGCGGACTACTGCTATTCGCTCGGTTATACCGCTTCCATGCTTATTGCAGCAGGAAAGACGGGCTACATGGCCTCGGTACGCAACACGACGGGTGCCGCCGCCGAATGGATTGCCGGCGGGATTCCCATCACCATGATGATGAACATGGAACGCCGCCACGGCGAATTGAAACCGGTGATCCAGAAAGCACTGGTGGAGCTGGAAGGAGCCCCTTTCAGCTACTTCGAAGATCATCGTGAAAAGTGGGCCATCGAGACCGATTATGTGTATCCCGGTCCCATCCAGTACTTCGGCCCTACGGAAGTATGTGACCAGCCCAGCAAAACATTGCAGCTGGAACAAAAGGGACGCATCGTGGTGCAGTAACCCCACTGACCACCTCTCAATATAAAAGGGCTGACCCGCGCGGGTCAGCCCTTTTATATGACTTGCCAGGATGATGAGATCAGAAGAACCGGTACCGGTTATCTTCCACGCCCAGTTTATCTTTTAACACTTCGATGGATTGCATCTGCAGACGATAAGCTTTCTCATTCATCATGCTACGCTTCTGTGCATCGGCATCATAGCTCTCGTTCCCCTGGGTGCGTTCGGTCACTTGCGACACATAGACGCCATTGTTGCCTTTAAATGGTCCCACCACGCTGTTGAGCGGGGCATAGGCTGCAACCGCATTCATCACCGGTTCATACCCCAGGCCCGTGATATTCTGTGTATTGAAGTTCACAAACCGGACCGTATCGGTGCGGCTGCTCATTGCTTCGGCATAGGCATCGATCGTGGTGAGGTTTTGAGCTTTCAGATCGGCAATGATCTTCTGAGCCTTTTTCTCATTCAACAGCTGCGACCTGATGCCGGAAGAGACCTCTGAGAGTGGTGCTGTACCGGCCGGGATCACCTGATCCACACGGGCAACAACTCGCAGGTTGGTGAGGTCGAACTTCTTCACGCTGCCCGGCTTCTTCTCATTTGCAGCCCAGGTGATTACCTGACGCGAACCGGGGATCTGCGCCAAGGTGAATTCGTTTGCTGAAACAGTGATGTTGGGCATCACCATGTAACCTTTTTCCGATGCCAACTCGCTAAACCGGGTACCCACATCGGGAGTAGAGACAAACTGGTTCAGCTCATTGTCAATGTTGTTGGAGGTCTTCTCACTGGGGATCACCGGCATGTCGATGATAGCCACCTTATACTTGTTCACCGGGCGGGTTCTCTCCTCAATCTGAATAATCACCTCTTGTCCCGGCAGGGAGAGCTTCACCAGCTCACCCTCGGGCGAGTTGAACACAGCCTCTACCATCTCCGAGCCAAAAGATGCCAGATCAATCTCCCTGGCCCACCCCACATCACCACCGTTCGAGCTGGGATTAAGGCTGTTGGCCACATCGGCAAACGACTGACCCTCGCGGATAACGGTATAAATACTGTCGGTAAAACGGGTTACGATTGAGTCCTGTCCCACCAACGACCCGCGGGGAATGGCCATCATCCGGAAATGAACCGAATCGGGAGCTACACGCTTGTCGATCAACTTTACAATCTGGTATGAATCATCTACAAGCCGGGGACCATACATTTCATTGATGGCAGCCGTGCGAACAAACTCAATCTGATCGGGTGTCAGCATCGACTCGCTCACGAAGACATCCCGATAGGGAACCTGCGAGTAGTCGGACACCACGCTGGCAGGATTCTGGCTCTTCTGCAACTCCTCGAAAGCGACCCGCGACTCAGCCTCTACCGCTGCATAATCCTCTTCGCTGGGCAACACCTGCTTGGTGAAGTAGGAGAGCTTGACCAGAGGCGCTTCCAGACGATATGTTTTCTTATGCTTGTCGTAGTATGCCCTGATCTCCTTGTCACTCACCGTCACCACCGAATCAGGTATGGCGAAATAGTTCTGTACCACATAGGTGATATCGGCATTCTGCTGCGAATGCTCGAAATTGCTCTTTGCTTCTGCATCGTTGGTGATCACCGCACCTGACAGGAGCGTAATATATTTCTCCTCGAGACGCTGGGTCCGGACCATCTCTTCAATAAACAGCCAGAGCGATTTGTACTGGTTCACGATTGCCTGTTCTTCCGGATTGGGACTCGGCATGTTAATGGTGTTGAGGAAGTTTATCAGCGCGGCGCGACTGAAAATACCCGTTTGCGGATCCACGAAAAAAGGGAGTTGCTGCAACACTGGTGAAATAGACTCACCATGAACCAGGTCGTTGATCTCTTCCTTGCTCACACTCAGCCCAAGCTTGCCGGCCTGATGCTCCAACAGCCGCCGACGAACCATCTGCTGATAAACCGCTTCGCGAATCTGGGCCACGGTGTTCTCATCCAATGAGCTCTGACCGCTCACCATCTTCTGAAACTCCTCGAACTCGGTAATCTTGTCGGCATATTCCTTGGTTGATATCACTTCGTCGTTCACCACAAACGCCTTATCCTGCGCCCTCCCGAAAAGAGTGGTGCCGGAAGTGAGCAGGTCTCCTAAAACAAAAGCAAGCAGTGCCACTCCAATGACGATGACCAACAACGTGCCTCTATTCCTAATCTTCTGTAAAGTAGCCATTTAACTAATCTTTAGTGCTGTTTAAAAGGTATAATGTAATCTGATTCAAATAAGGGTGCGAAGTTAGTAAAAATAAAGCAGATATACCGTTTTTTCGGGAAAAGAATGGCGACCGGCATTGAAAAAAAAATCAACGCCCCGCCACTGGTTCGCTCACCTGCAAACGCACCACTTCAATTTTTCGTGCCGTAACCTTCAGTATTTTAAAAGTATATTTACCAATGACAACCGTTTCATAGGTCTTGGGAAATCGTTGCGTGTGGTAAAGCAGGTAACCGGCCACGGTGGAGTAGGCATCCGACTCGGGCAGCCCAAGGTGATAGATCTCATTGAGATGATCAATCTCCACCCGCCCGGAGAGAACAAAGCTGTTATCTCCCTCCCGTTTGATGAAGTTGGAATTCACATCATACTCATCCTCAATCTCTCCAAAGATCTCCTCCACCAGGTCCTCCATCGTCACAATGCCGGAGGTGCCCCCGAATTCATCCACCACCACGGCAATGCTTTTGTGCTGTTGCATCAGGTCACTCATCAACTGCCTGGCAGACATGCTCTCCGGCACAAACGAGATGGATGCCACACTTGCCGTCCAGTCGGCCGGCTGACTGAAGATCTCCCAGATATGAATGTATCCCACAATATCATCGATATCCTCCTTGAAGACCAGTATTCGGGAGAGCCCTGTCTCAATAAATTTCTCTTTCAATGTCTCAATATCGGTATCAAGGCTCACGGCCACAATCTCAGCCCGTGGCACCATGCAATCCTTGATCTTCAGCCCGGAGAAATCGAGCGCGTTACGGAAGATCTTCACCTCAGAATCCAAATCTTCTTCGTTGCCAAGCTCATGAATGCTCTGCTTCACATATGCGTCGAGCTCGTTGCGACCAAACTTTTTCTCTTTGGAATCGGCAGCGCGGATACCGAAAAGTCGTAAGATGATTTCCGATGATATCATGAAAAAACGAGCCAGTGGATAAAAGAGAATGTAGAAGAGGAAAGCAGGCACCATAAAGAGCCTCATCCAGAAATTGGCATGGCGTTGAAACAGCAGCCGTGGCAGGAACTGGTTGATAAGCAAAATGATCACGATGATGGAGAGATAGAAGAGCAGCAACTGTGTAACAGAAAGCGCCTCACCGTCAGTCTGCTGTTGCAGCAGCAGCTGTGAAAAGCTGACGAACAGGAGCAGGGCAATCACCCTCCCTACAACGAGTGTAGCCAGGAACTGCCGTGGATGTCCAAACAGCATGTTGCAGAGGTATTGCCATTGGCTCTGCTGCTGACTGTTCACCACATACTTCAGCTTGTCGGAAGAGAGATAGACAACCTCGCTGCCGGAGAAAAAAAGGGAGAGCAGCAGGCTGACAACCAGCCACACAATGGTCAAAGAGGGTGTCATGGTTTCGCCTCTTTGATGTTCAACTCCTGAGGTTTATTCGGAGAGAGCACCATGGAACTATCTGCAGGAATCTGGAGCGAATCGGTAACGGGCCGGTCGCTGAAAGGAAGCTTAGCGTCATGCGGACGAAAGATGCGATAGTCGGTCATCGACTGATTCGACTCAAAGCCATAACCCTTGATCTCGGTCACCCCCCGCTTGATGACAATATAGCTCTCAGAGTAAACCTTTTCGTTCTTCTGATCCCAATACAACTCTTCACTGTCGAAGAGCTCTCCTTTCATGTTCTCCACATGTACATTCTTTTTCAACCTCCAGAGATCTTTCTTGCTGTAATACCAGGCTGTGTCGGCCTTGACCGTCGCTTCGATGCTGAAGTCAGGTGTAAATCGCTCCAGATAAATGCCCTTGGGAAAATACCAGTAGGGATCGGCAGCCTTCTCGAACACCCACCATTCATCCGCCACCAGCTTGTAACGGGTGATGCCGGAGTCGGAGATCAACGTGGTGACGGAATCGGTGATCATAGTCGGCACCTGCTCCGGGTCGTAGCTAAAAGGCACCAGATTCTCATCTTTCTCTTGACAGGAAACGAAAAAAAGCGACATAACAACCATTGCAACAATGATTGTTATGTGCTCTTTGAGTCGTATGTTGTGTTGTTTGTTCAACACTTTTCCCTATGTAATTCAGTTATTATCGCAGACGTACCGTAGTGGATTCATTGATCCAGCCGGGGATATGGACCGTGTCGCCGGCTTTGATACCCATCATGAAAGCGGTCTCGGTGTCCATATAACCTGCCGAATAACGGTTGATCAGGCTATTGGCTTTTCCGGCCACGCTGGGATCGACCGAACGGGCTTTTTGCAGCTTGTCCACAGCAGCGCAATAGACCAGTCCCGCCTTTTCCGGCTCGGAGAAGATGTTGTTGGCCGAGCTGGCATAGAGCTGGGCAATCAGGATATAGGCCTCTCCGTTATTGGGGTTGTACTCCAATGCTTCGTAGGCAGCCGAACGGGCACGGGCAAAGTTACGCTGGTTGGAGAAGATACCGGCAAGCTGCATCATGTAGTCTGATGACTTATTCTTATCGGTTTCCAGTTTGGCCGCTTCGCTGTAATACTTCACTGCGGTGTCGTAATCCTTATCACGCAGGCTCTTGTTAGCCAATCCCAGTGCAGCACTGGCAGATGGTTCCAGGATATAAAGATACTCCGATGCAGTGAAATAGAGATCCGATTCGGAACATCCCACCGATGAAAGCGCATCAAGCATCTCGTTCAGGAACTCCTTGTCCGACTTGTTGGGCTCCACCTTGTCGGCATAATATTCATTGAGGGTCTTACAGTCGCCGGCACCACTGGCCACAAACGCTTTCACGATACCCTCTTTCACCATTCCCAGGTAATCGGCGTTAGACTGATCGCCGGCTGCCTTGTAATTGGCAATGGCCTGATCCACATACTCCACAACTTTGAAATAGTCGCTGATGTACTGATCTTTTTTTGAATTGTCAGTGAGGTACTGACTCAGTGAAGCAACCATGTAATAGGAATAGGCATCCAGCGGATACATCTTATCTTTCATCTCATTCACCGCTTCACCCAGCCAGTCGTAAACCACCTTCTGATCGGTATTGTCACCCATCAGCTCCATATAATCGTAGGTTTTGTATGCCAGGATGGTTCCCCGGGCATCTTCATCGCCATAATATTTCATTCGGGTGTCATAGATCTCCATCACCTTATCAATATACTCTTTCTTCCTGGCTTCTGAAGTTTCAGCGGCATAAAGAGCTTTGAAGATGCGTGGACCGTAAATATAAATATTCTTGCTGGAGGCAGGACAGTTCTCATAGGCCTCATTCCAGGGTCTCAAAGCACTCTCATACGCTTCTGCCTTGGCAGCTGTCTGCATAAGACTGAGGTTCTCCCGGCATCTGATACTATCTTCTCCGTGGCCAAATGGGGCATTCACAGGATCATAGCCTGCTTCCTGGGCGCTGGCTCCTGCCACCAGCAGGAGAGCCGCGAATCC
This sequence comes from Proteiniphilum sp., assembly GCA_011620695.1. Classification (GTDB taxonomy): domain Bacteria; phylum Bacteroidota; class Bacteroidia; order Bacteroidales; family Dysgonomonadaceae; genus Proteiniphilum. The sequence continues at coordinate 6,867 of WOYT01000124.1, read as the reverse complement.
TGATAACAATAATTTTTTCATATGCTTTGTTTGTTTAATGTTGTTTCTACTTCCAATCGTTGAGAATTGGACAAAATGTTAAAAGGAAAGTTTAATCTGCCCAAAAAATTCCATCTCTACGAAAGAACAGGTTCATCAGTTGAACTGTCGTTTGAAGAACCATAACTCGTTGATATTCAAATTCAATGAAATCTTAAACATATCCTGGCTGATCATATAACTGGCATCTGGCTGCTGTCTGGAATAGCCAAAGCCGATGTTGAGCATGGAGACATGACCACTCATGTAGTCACGAAACGGTAACCCCAACCCCACGTTCACCCCATATTCACTGTAACTGCCCATCCCGGCACTTAAACCACTCTCGGGGTCCACAACAGAGAAGTTGGTATAGGCGTTGGTGTATGACACCCCGCCCCTGAAGCGAATTCGGTGAAAAAAGTTCTGACTCATCGGATCTATTACATATTCCATTCCGGTGTTGATGCGGATCACGTCATTGAAACGATCGTTCGTGGTGAGACCATCGAGCAATCCGGGATACTCCACCTCCTTCCACATCTGGTAGGTACCATCCAGCCCAATCAGCAAACGACCGGTGCTGTAGGTGAACCCCAGACCGAAAGTGTGTGGCAACTGAAAACTGGTTCCTTCGATCGTATCATTGGCAATCTCACCTGAGGGCGAGAGCCAGGGGTTTTCATATGGATCACCGCCATATAGCAGTATCGTGTGATTGACATCTGCATCCGCGTGAACGGCAGGAGTATAAACAGCTCCCACCGTAACGGAACGACCTTTATCAAGTTCATGCCGGTATTGCAGACCAAAGTCATACTTGATGTTCAGGAGTCGGAACTTGTTCTTCTCCTCTGTCACCAGGGCGGAGCTCGTCACCGGCATCACCACGCTGCTGTGGGAAAAACTACCGAAGAGATAAGAGAGGTTGAATCCGGCCGAGAAATTATTTGCCAGCTCCCAGGCTGCCCCGGCGTAAACCTGACTCAAACCACCGGTACCGCGATAGCTCTCCAGATATTGAATGTTGGAGAGAGAGCGTACACCCCCGTAGTTATATCCTGTCTTGGAATAGGGCAAGAGACCGATGCTGACACCCACCTTATGAAAAAGCGGAAACTGCATCGTCACATAATCGAGGTTGCCATTGTAAAAATCACGCTTGTTGGTGCCATCATCCATATGAGCCAGATGGCCCGATACCCCCATATCGAAGATAAAGGTAAGTGAGTCAAGCTCGGAGTAGGATGCAGGGTTTCCCGGGTTCGCCTGCTGACTGCGGCGCAAGCCGTAACTGATCCCTCCCATCGCTTCAGAGGCACCCAGGGCCGGGCTCAGGAGCAACCCGTAGCCATACCGGCTATAAGGTGAATTGGTGCCCACTTGTTGTGCAAAAATGACAACGTTTATCATTAGAAAAGCGATCAGTACAGAGATCCTTTTTTTCCTGCTATTCATTTGTTTCGATATATGAACCAGCTCCTGGCAGCTGGTTTTTAAACTGTTTCAGAGTGCAAAGATGACATATTTTTACGATGCCACCAACAAAACCCCCGGCTCTTGTTGTTAAAAAGATTAAAGTTTAATGATAATAAACGATTCATTCCGGCTCACCCGCAACAGGTTACTCCTCTTTCTCAACCGGTCGCTATGCCGGGTGGAGACCTAATGTGACGAGACGACTGATATACTTGCCGATGATGTCGAACTCCAGGTTCACCACCGACCCCTCCCGGATCTGATGGAAGTTGGTTTGTTCGTATGTATAGGGGATGATGGCCACCTTGAAGCTGTTCTCCGTAGGCTCAACCACGGTGAGACTCACCCCGTTCACGGTCACTGAGCCCTTGTCCACAGTCAGATAACCTTTTTTTGCCATCTCCCTGTCGAAAGCATACGCAAAGGTATAGTACCAGCTGCCATCCGCTTCATTCACTGAGCGGCAGACAGCGGTCTGATCCACATGTCCCTGCACGATGTGACCGTCGAGACGACCATTCATCAGCATGCTGCGCTCCAGGTTCACCTTGCTACCCACCTCGAGCAGTCCCAGGTTGGAGCGTTCCAGCGTCTCCCGGATGGCAGTCACGGTGTAGGTGTCACCCTCTATGGAGACCACAGTGAGGCAGACCCCGTTATGGGAGATGCTTTGATCTACCTTCAGCTCATTGGTGAATGAGCAGCGAAGCGTGAGATGCAGGTTGCCCTTCTCCCGGATCAGCGCGACCACCGTGGCCGCCTCTTCTACGATTCCTGAAAACATGTCGGTTGATTCGTTGATGTGATGATTCGTTGATGTGATGTGATGTTTGTTTACCAGATGGCAGCCCGTTTCTCTTTAGGCAGCCAGAGCGGATCGGATGAGGTGATGTGAAACGCTTCGTACCATGCATCCACGTGGGGCAGTGCACCGTCGACGCGCCATCTGCCCAGCGAGTGGGGATCCACCTTGGTCAGGCGCAGGATCTCCGCATCCCGCACATTGCCAGCCCAGAGAAGGGCATAGCTCAGGAAGAAGCGTTGTGCCGGGGTGAAACCATCTATTGCCTCACCGCCCTTTGCCTGATCGGTCTTCATGAAAGCATGGTAGGAGACCTGCAATCCACCCTGGTCCGCGATGTTCTCACCCAGGGTAAAGGAGCCATTGGCACGAACGGTGTCCAACACGCTGATCCCGTTAAAATGATCCACCAGCACCCTGGTACGTGCTTCAAAGCGGGCCGCATCATCGGCTGTCCACCAATCGCTAAGGTTGCCCTCCTTGTCGTACTTGCGTCCCTGGTCGTCGAAGCCATGGGTCATCTCGTGGCCGATCACCACACCGATGCCTCCGTAGTTGATGGCATCGTCGCCGTTCATGTAAAAGAAAGGAGGCTGCAGGATGCCGGCCGGGAAGCAGATCTCGTTGGAGGAGGGGTTGTAGTAGGCATTCACCGTCTGCGGCGACATGAACCATTTGCTCTTATCCACCGGCTGCCCCAGCTCACTGATCATCTCTGCGTATTCAAATTCGGAGGCACGCACCATGTTCTGCCAGTAGCTGTCATCGCGAATCTCCAGCGTGGTATAATCTTTCCACTTGTCGGGGTACCCAATCTTCACCGTGAAGGCGCCCAGCTTCTCCAGTGCTTTCGCCTTGGTCTCGTCGCTCATCCACTCCAACTGTGTAATCCGTTCACCCAGGGCCACCGAGAGGTTATCCACCAGGGTGAGCATCCGCTCCTTGGCCTGAGGCGGGAAATATTGCTCTACATAGAGCTGTCCTACCGCTTCACCGAGTGCCCCGTTAACCGCATCAATTGCCCTGCGCCAGCGTGGTTGCAGCTCTTTGCTACCGCTGAGCGCTTTCCCGTAAAACTCAAAGTTGGCTTCCACGAAAGCATCGCTCAGATACCTCGCCGCCGAGTTGATCACTTTCCAGCTCAGGTAATCCTGCAATCGTTCCACCGGCTCCCGCTCAATAACCTCTATGGCAGCTTTTATTGGTGCCGGATGCGACACATTCAGGCTGTCCAGCCCCGGAGCCCCCACCTCGGTGAAGTAAAGCTCCCAATCAAACGGGGCCACCGCAGTGGGTAGTTCAACGACCCGCATCTTGTGGTAGTTAAGCTCCGGAATGCGACGCATCTCACGGGTGATGTGTGCCTCAGCCAGTGCTGTCTCAATTTGCATCACGTTCAATGCTGCCTGCTCTGCCTGATCCTTATCGTATCCCGCGTTTTGGAACTGTTTCTCCATCAGCCGGATATAGGCCTCGCGCAGCGACCTGGAGTGATCATCATCCAGCAGGTAGTAATCACGGTCGCCCATGCCGATGCCCGACTGGTAGAGGTGCACGATGTTCATTGAGCTGTTCTTGTCGTCCGGCCCCACGGCGAAACCAAAGAATGGATTGCCGGCATAGCGACTGATTTGCGCCATGAGGCGGATCACATCCTGCTTATCTTTTGCGGCCGCAATCGTCTCCAGTTGTGCCCTGATGGGTGTGGCTGCCTGCTCATTGAGGCGGACACTGTCGATCGCCATCCGGTATAGATCGCCCACTTTCTGCGCGTTCGACCCCGCGGGGTGTTCCTCTTTACCGAGTGCTTCAATCAGCGATTGGATCTGCTTCTGATTCTCTTCGCGCAGCTTGTCGAAAGAACCATAACGGGCATATTCATCGGGGATGGGATTGGCTTGCTGCCATCCTCCCGTGGCATATTGATAGAAACTTTCACCGGGGGCAATGGTGGTATCCAAAAAGGAGAGATCCAGACCCTCCGGTTGTTGTGCATTTTTTTGCTGTGTACAGCTGATCAATGTCATTACAGAAAAAATTGTGAGTAGGTAAAATATCGGCTTCATAACAGTCCGGTTTAACGTTGGGTTGCAAAGGTACAAAAAAAAGAGTAAGAAAGGGTCACTTCTCCAGTCTTGCCAGCTCCTCCCGGATGCGACGCTCCGTTTTCTCACTCACAGGCACCAGCGGCAGGCGTACCACATTGCGCACCATCCCCCGCTGGCTGAGCAGACACTTCACCCCTGAGGGGTTCCCATCGACGAACATCAGATGAAACAACGCATTAAAATCATCCTCCATCTGTTCGCGGGCGTGCTGTGCATCCCCGTTCAGGGCATGCTTCACCAGCCAGGCCATCTCCTTCGGAAAAGCATTCCCGAAGACCGAGATAACGCCCACACCGCCCATGGCAATCACATCGGTGGTGACTGCATCGTCACCCGAAATCACCTGAAATCCTTCAGGGGCACCCTCAATAATTGCTTTTATCTGATTCAGATCACCCGATGCCTCCTTGATGGCAACCACATTGCCACAGTCACGCGCCAGCCGCAACGTTGTTTCGGCAGTCATGTTCACGCCGGTACGCCCCGGCACATTGTAGAGGATGATCGGCAACGGTGAAGCCTGAGACAAGGTGCAGAAATGGCGGTAGAGACCCTCCTGTGTGGGTTTATTGTAGTAGGGAGTCACCGAGAGAAAGGCACTGACACCGGTGTGGTCACAGCTTTGCATCTCCCCGGCCACCTCTGCCGTGTTATTACCCCCCATCCCCATCACAACGGGAATGCGGCCGTTCACTTTCTCCACAATAAAACGTACCACCTCTCCTTTCTCCTGTTTCGAGAGAGTGGGTGTCTCAGCTGTAGTGCCAAGGGCCACTATGTAATTGGTACCGTTTGACACCTGATAATCAATCATTCCGGAGAGTGCTCTCCAATCTATGGATCCGTCATCGTTAAAAGGAGTGATCAGGGCTACTCCCAAACCCCTGAAATTGACTTTTGTCATGAAATGGTTCTTTTTGCCGGCAGAATAACCCCTGGAGAGGTCATTTTTTACATAAAATGCTTTCTCATTACAAAGGTACATAATTTTCAAAAAGCATCGCAGTGAACGGCTTAAAAAAAGGAATAAATGATTATCTTTGCCTGACCAACCAACACAGGTAATCGCATGCATTTCAGACCTGAATCATATTGCATAGCTGACGAACCGATGAAGCCCTTCATCGACCCTGAAGAGATATGGGAGCAACTCAACCGACCGGCTTCAACCGACCTTGAGGTGGAGCGGGTAATCGCCCGCTCACTCGACAAGCAGCGCCTCACCCTGCAGGAGGTGGCCATTCTCATCAATGCTGCAGCCCCAGAGCAGATAAAGCAAATCAAAGAGGGTGCCAGGGAGTTGAAACGAAAGATATACGGTAACCGCGTGGTGCTCTTCGCACCCCTCTATGTGGGCAACAAATGCTCGAACGAATGCACCTATTGTGGCTTCCGCGCTTCCAACAAGTCACAGCTGCGCAAGACACTGACCGGTGAAGAGCTGAAGAAAGAGATCGAAGTGCTGGAGGATAACGGGCAGAAAAGACTGATCCTGGTCTATGGTGAACATACTGAATATGACCCTGCTTTCATCGCCGGAACGGTGCGAACCGCCTACCGCGTAAAGAAAGGGAACGGCGAGATTCGACGGGTCAACATCAATGCCGCACCGCTCACCATCGAAGGGTTTCGCACCGTGAAGGAGGCAGGCATCGGCACCTACCAGATCTTCCAGGAGACCTACCACCCGGAGGCGTACCGGCAGTACCACCTGCGGGGGAAAAAAACGGACTACAACAACCGCCTTACGGCACTCGACAGGGCACAGGAGGCAGGACTGGACGATGTGGGGATCGGGGCGCTCTTCGGTCTCTACGACTGGCGATTCGAGGTGATGGCGCTGGTGCGCCACACGAACCACCTGGAGGCCTGCTACAACGTGGGCCCGCACACCATCTCCTTCCCCCGGATCAAGGGTGCCTCCATGCTGCACCTGGGTGACCGCTATTTCGTGTCGGACAGCGATTTTTCGCGGCTGGTGGCCATCCTCCGGCTGGCGGTGCCCTACACCGGCATGATCCTCACCGCCCGAGAGCCGGCGGCGCTGCGTGATGAGTTGCTGCAGTTCGGGGTCTCCCAGATCGACGGGGGCACCCGCATCGAACTGGGCGGGTACACCAATCAGGAGGAAAAACATGACCTCAACAAGGGACAGTTTATGATCCACGACGACCGCTCCCTGAATGAGATCATTGAGGAGTTGCTGGCACAGGATATGCTGCCCTCCTTCTGCACCGCCTGCTACCGTCTGGGCCGCACCGGCGAGCACTTTATGGAGTTCTCGGTCCCCGGCTTTATCAAGCGGTTCTGTACACCCAACGCGATGCTCACGCTGGCCGAGTACCTGGTGGACTATGCCCCTCCCGGGACGGCACAAAAGGGATGGGAGGTGATTGAGCGTAACATGCATCTACTGAACACAAAGGTTGCCGGTGAAGTAGGCAAAAGAATTGAAATGAT
>WOYT01000100.1 GCA_011620695.1 Proteiniphilum sp. | reverse complement strand
CAAAGGGGTTCTCTTTTACGAACTTCGCCTTTTCCAGCGCCTGTTTCAGGTCGCCTATATCCTTTACGGAAGTAAAATGCTTCATATGGTGCTTTGTTGTGTTGATCTTATCTGGTTTTTGTTGCATGCGCTAACGCCTCTCGCAGTGCTGTCAGGAAATGATCCACCTCAGCCCTCCCAATTGAAAGGGGAGGCAGCAGTCGCATCACATTATTTTTGGCTCCGCCAGTGAAGATGTGATGACGGAAAAGCAGCTCATCGCGTATATCTGCATCTTCCGGCTCAAATGAGATGCCGAGCATCAGTCCGCGACCGCGGACCTCGCTGATACCCTTCATCAAAGATAGTTCTTTTTTGAGGTAATCGCCAATCTCCCTGGCATTCTCTATCAGCGACTCATCTTTCAGCACCTCCAGTACGGCGATGGCAGCGGCACAAGCCAGGTGGTTCCCCCCAAAAGTGGTGCCAAGCATTCCTTTTTTGGCCTCAAAAAGAGGAGAGATGAGCACCCCTCCAATCGGAAAGCCGTTACCCATTCCCTTGGCAGTGGTGATGAGATCGGGTCTGATGCCGGCGGCCTGATGTGCGAAGAAATTGCCCGTGCGACCGTAGCCGGACTGTATCTCGTCGAGAATCAGCACTGTCCGGTAATGGTTGCAGAGCTCCCGCACCCCCTGCAGAAAAGTATTGTCGGGGAGATAGATGCCGGCTACACCCTGGATCCCTTCGATCAGCAGTGCGGCTACATCACCTTTGCGCAGCTCCTGATCCACTGCATCCAGGTTGTTCAATGGGAGGAAAGTCACATCATGCTCCCTGTTGAAAGGTGCCTGTATAGCCGGATTGTCGGTCACCGCTACCGCACCGGAGGTGCGACCGTGGAAAGCTCCTTCAACGGCGATCACCCGTTTCTTGCCGGTATGGAATGATGCCAGTTTGAGGGCGTTTTCATTGGCTTCGGCTCCCGAGTTGCATAGGAAGAGGGCGTAGTCAGGATAGCCGCTCAGCTCTCCCAGTTTCTCTGCCAGCTCCTGTTGGAGGGAATTTTGTACCGAGTTGGAGTAGAAGCCGATCCGGGCCGCTTGTTGCTGCAATGCTTTCACGTAGCGCGGATGGGAGTGCCCGATGGAGATCACGGCATGACCGCCATAGAGGTCCAGGTATTCGGTGCCATTTTTATCCCAGAGCCTGCATCCCTCTGCTTTTACCGGCTCAATGGGCCAGAGGTTGTACACATCGAATAGATTCATTTGTTGATTGTTTGGTAGAAGTGAAACGAAGATCCTGATTGATAGGGATTTGTTGATTGGTTGATTATCTTATTTGCACATCAGCAGATCCTCGAATCTTCAAATTATCAAAAAGCAGTTCCTTTCAGTTTCAGCCCTGTAGATTCCTCAAGGCCGAACATCAGGTTCATATTCTGCACAGCCTGTCCCGAGGCACCTTTCACCAGGTTGTCGATGATGGAGGTGATATGGATGTATCCATTGTGAAACTCAATGTGCAGCAATCCCTTGTTGCTGTTAACCACCTCTTTCAGGCTGATGCTCTTGTCAGAGACAAAGACAAACGGTGAGGAGGCATAGTACTCCTTGTATCGTTCAACCATCTCTTTCTCCGGTAATGCGCCATGCCACTTGGTGTAAACGCTGGCGAAGATGCCGCGGGTGAAATCACCCCGCATCGGCACGAAATTGATCTGTGGCAGATGGTTACTCCCCGCCGCCTTCAGCGTGTGGCCAATCTCTTCCAGGTGCTGGTGCGTGAAAGGTTTATAGACCGAGATATTGTTGTCGCGATAGCTGAAATGGGTGGTCTCACCGGGCTTCTTACCGGCACCGGTGGAACCGGTGATCGCATGCACGTGGATCTCCTCTTTCAACAGGTCATCAGCTGCCAGGGGCAGAAGGGCCAGCAGGATGGAGGTGGCAAAGCAGCCGGGGTTGGCTACATAATCTGCCTTGCGTATCTTCTCACGGTTCAGTTCACAAAGACCGAAACAGAACTCTTTCCCGTCAAAATGAGGGTCATTGCGGAAGTCGCTCCCCAGGTCGATGATCCTGCAACCCTCCGGCAACTGCTTCTCCTGCAGAAAAGCACGTGAGAGTCCGTGCCCCAGACAGAGAAAGATCACATCCGGCCGGTCGAAGGTTTCGCTGAACAGCAGCCCGGTTTCGCCCAGCAGATCGCGGTGTGTCTCTGCCACAGGCATCCCCACAGAGGTGTTGCTGATCACCGACTCAATCTCCACCTGCGGATGGCGCAGCAGAATGCGCAGCAGCTCTCCTGCCGTGTATCCCGTGCCCCCTGCAATGCTAACTCTGATCATGATCGTGAATTGTATAGTAGATTTTCAATGGATTGGCCATCACTTTCGTGAATCCTACCACATCCTGTCCTGAGAAAGATTTATTGGATTCGCCATATTCACCAAACCGGGAGCTCATCAGGTCATAGTCACTGGAGCAGCCCAGCACCGCGAAGTGGTAGGGACGCAGCTCCACCTGCACCTCGCCGGTCACATACTGCTGTGTATCGGTGAGGAAAGTCTCGATATTGCGCATCACCGGTTCCAGGTACTGTGCCTCGTGCATCAGCTGTCCGTACCAGTTGGAGAGCTGATCTTTCCAGTAGAGCTGCTGTTTGGTGAGCACATGCTTTTCCAGCAGGTGATGTGCCTTGACGATGATCAGCGGTGCCGGTGCCTCAAAAGCAACCCGACCCTTGGTGCCGATGATGGTATCGCCCACATGCACGTCACGACCGATACCATATCTGGAGGCTGTTTTGTGAAGCTGGTGGATCAATTCAACCGGCTTCATCTCCGTACCATTCAGCGACACCGGTTCCCCTTTCTCAAAGCCGATGGTGATCCGCTCAGCACCACTTGCCGTCACCTGCGAGGGGTAAGCCTCCTCGGGCAGGACACCGGATGACTTCAGGGTCTCCACACCTCCTATGCTGGTGCCCCAGATGCCCTGGTTGATGGAGTATTTCGACTTCTCCCAGGAGAAATCGAATCCCCTCTCCTTCAGGTAGTCGATCTCCTGCTGGCGCGTGAGAGCCAGCTCACGGATGGGTGCGATGATTTTTATTTCGGGTGCCAACACCTCAAATACCAGGTCGAACCGCACCTGGTCGTTGCCGGCACCAGTACTGCCGTGTGCCACATATTGTGCCTTCACCTTCTTCACGTGATCCAGTACCGCCATTGCCTGGAAGAAGCGTTCAGAGCTCACGGAGAGGGGGTAAGTGTTGTTTTTTAACACATTCCCGAAGATCAGGTATTTGATGCCGCGTGTATAGTAATCCGCTACTGCATCGATGCAGGTGTGGGAGGCTGCACCCAGCGTGAGGGCACGCTCTTCAATCTGCTTCGCCTCTTCGGCAGTGAAGCCGCCGGTGTTCACAATCACGGTATGCACCTCCAACCCTTTTTCATGAATCAGCCAGGGTACACAAAACGAGGTGTCGAGACCACCGCTGAATGCAAGTACTACTTTTTCTTTCATTTCTTAAACATTTTATTTGTTTTTCTGTTCTTGATAACTGGTTTTACCACCTTCCTGGCAAAGGGGCTCGCTTCCTGTAACGGTTTAACCTTGGGATCGAACAGCAAGCCGGTGCAGAGGCACATCTTGTGGTTATTGCGCTGAAGGATATCATAATTGCGACATCCCTGGCATCCTTTCCAGAACTCCGCATCGTCGGTCAGCTCCGAAAAGGTGACCGGTTTGAAGCCCAGTTCGGTGTTCATCTTCATCACCGCCAATCCGGTGGTGATGCTGAAGATTTTGGCATTGGGGTAGAGCTTACGTGAGAGATCGAAGATCTTCCGTTTGATTTTTTTTGCGAAGCCCTGGTTGCGATAGTCGGGATGCACCACCAGACCAGAGTTGGCCACAAAACGCTGATGACTGAAAGTCTCAATGTAGGCAAACCCCACCAGACGTTCCCCGTCGAGGGCGATCACCGCCTTGCCGGATTTGATTTTTTCTGCCACATACTCAGCACTGCGACGTGCAATGCCGGTGCCACGCGCCTGCGCCGATTCATAGATCAGGTCGCAGATCTCCTGCGCGTACCCTATGTAGCTGCTATTGGCTATATGAATTTCTACATTCATCCTAAAACAAAAATAATATTAAATGGTTGTTGATTGACGCCGACTGACCGACGTGTAAAGCGGGTGAGATACAGGCGTTGGATTGCCTGCATTTGTTAAAAGCATCGTCGGACCAGGTCTGTTGCTTTGCGGAAGTGTGTATGTGAAACTGTCATACTCATTGTGAGGCAAAAGTAATCAATATATTTGTAAATAGGGTTGTTTAATGAAAAAAATCTATCCTTCAGAAGTGAAAACAAACAATCTGTTAACGATACTGCTGAAACCCTATTTAATGAATGTAAAAATTTGTCTTTTTGATACGTTTTTATTATTTTTGTTTTTCTGAACTGCATCACTTTTATATCCATCCCTTTTTGACTGGATTTTTTGCCTTCAGTGGTTCATCAATTCACATAACAACGATTCAAAATGGAAACCAGGAAATACAGGAATTTTATTCTTCGCAACTACAACGACTTACCACAATTACAAAAACTGTCCAATGAGGAGCGGGAGGCAATCAGGGTGGTGGGTCATGTACTCCCCTTTAAGTCTAACAATTATGTGGTGGAGGAGTTGATCGACTGGGACAATGTGCCCAACGATCCCATCTTCACACTCACTTTTCCACGCAAGGAGATGCTTGCCAGTGCACAATATGAACAGGTGAAAAGATTGCTCGATAGCAACGATGAGGCAGGATTGAAGCAGCAGGTATATGATATTCGCCTCAAACTGAATCCCAACCCTGCCGGTCAGGAACACAACGTGCCCTCCATCGATGGCATCAAACTGCATGGGATGCAACACAAGTACCGCGAAACGGTGCTGTTCTTCCCCAGCCAGGGGCAGACCTGTCATGCATACTGTACTTTCTGTTTCCGCTGGCCTCAGTTCTCCGGAATGAATGAGCTGAAGTTTGCCATGAAGGAGGCTGATCTGCTGCACCGTTATTTGAAAAAGCATACCAGGGTGAGTGATGTGCTCTTTACCGGAGGTGATCCGCTTACGGCAAAGGCCGGCATTCTGTCGGCCTATATTGAGCCCCTGTTGACAAAAGAATATGCGCACATCCATACCATTCGCATCGGGTCTAAAACTTTGGGATACTGGCCCTATCGCTTCCTTACCGACAAAGATGCCGATGAGCTGATGCGACTGTTTGAAAAGGTGACCAAGGCGGGTAAGCATCTTGCTTTCCAGGCTCATTTCAATCATCCTGTGGAGCTTTCCACCGATGCGGTGAAGCAGGCCATTGACCGGATCCGCAATACCGGCGCACAAATCAGAACGCAATCGCCGTTGTTGCGGCATATCAACGATGATCCACAGGTGTGGGCAACGATGTGGAGAGAACAGGTCAATTTGGGACTGATTCCTTATTACATGTTCGTGGCACGCGACACCGGATCAAAGGCTTTCTTTGATGTGCCCCTGGAGAAAGCATGGAATATCTTTCGCAAGGCTTACAGCAACGTAAGTGGTGTGGCCCGAACAGTACGTGGTCCCAGCATGAGTGCCAACCCGGGCAAGATTCAGATACTGGGTGTGACGGAGGTACAGGGGGAGAAAGTGTTTGTGCTTCGTTTCATTCAGTGCCGCAATCCCAACCTGGTTGATATTCCTTTCTTTGCGAAATATGATAAGAAAGCCACCTGGTTCGATGAGTTGGTACCCGCATTTGGCGAAGAGCAGTTTTTCTTCCAGAAAGATAATCTCCTGGGGCATCATGACAAGGATACCGATTTCCTGTGGGAATGAACTGAAAATGACAATCATTCTTCTGATTTATCAACAAAAAAGAGAACCTTTTCATTAATTAACATAGTATTGTTTGAATTATTGCTTATTTTGCCCCCAAAAGTGCCCCTTTGAGAGCGTTCGGATCTTTTTCCCAGGCTTTCCCTCACTTTTCTGTGATGAAAAAAAAGGAAGGTGGCTGTAAATGAGGTTATATGGGTAGAATCATTGCATTAGCAAATCAAAAAGGAGGGGTAGGTAAAACCACCACCACGATTAACCTGGCGGCATCACTGGCTGCTCTGGAAAAAAAGGTACTTGTTGTGGACGCTGATCCGCAGGCAAATGCCTCCTCCGGATTGGGTATCGACATCAAACAGGTCAAGCACACCATTTATGAGGGTCTGATCGGGAAGTGCTCACCGCAGGAGTCGGTGCACCACACTCCGTTTGAAAACATCGACATCATCTCCTCTCACATCAACCTGGTAGGAGCGGAGCTGGAGATGGTACAGATGGAGAACCGGGAGAGAAGACTGCACGATCTGTTACTGCCACTCAGTAATGCCTATGATTATATTCTGATTGACTGCTCTCCATCGCTGGGGATCATCACGGTCAACGCCCTCACCGCTGCCGATTCAGTAATGATCCCGGTACAATGTGAGTATTTCGCTCTGGAGGGGTTGAGCAAGCTGCTAAACACCATCAAGATCATCAAGTCGAAACTGAACAGGCGGCTGGAGATTGAAGGATTTGTCCTCACCATGTATGACTCCCGTCTGCGGCTCCACAACCAGATCTATGAAGAGGTGCAGCATCACTTCAAGGAGTTGGTCTTCACCACCGTCATTCAACGCAACATCACGCTCAGCGAGTCACAAAGTCATGCCAAGCCGGCTCTGATGTATGATGCCGGCTCTCGTGGAGCCATCAACCACATTCAACTGGCGCAGGAGCTTATCGAAAAAAATTCCTAACTTTGCACCCATAACCCGATGAACGATGGCGAAAAAAAATGCATTAGGAAGAGGTCTGGACGCATTGATCTCATTTAATGAGAGTGAAGCCAGTGGCTCATCCTCTATCAGTGAGGTGGATCTGGATAAGATCATACCCAATCCCGACCAACCAAGGAGGATGTTCAGTGAGGAGGGGTTACAGGAGTTGGCCGCCTCCATCCGCTCAATCGGTTTGATCCAGCCCGTCACGTTGCGTAAGCTGGATGATGACAGCTACCAGATCATTGCAGGCGAAAGACGTTATCGTGCTTCTCAGATGGCTGGTCTGTATTCTATCCCGGCTTACATCAAGACCGCCGATGAAGATGAGACCATGGAGATGGCGCTCATAGAGAATATTCAACGGGAGGACCTCAACTCCATCGAAATTGCACTGGCCTATCAGACACTCATCAAAACGCTCTCCCTCACGCAGGAACAATTGAGTGAACGGGTGGGCAAGAAAAGAGCAACGGTTGCCAACTACCTTCGCCTACTGAAGCTGCCTGCTGAAGTGCAGATGGGTGTCAAGGATAAGAAAATCGAGATGGGACATGCCCGTGCACTGGTCACCATTGATGATCCTGTAAAGCAACTTGCCATTTACAACAAGATCATCGAGGAGGGTCTCTCGGTGCGCATGGTGGAGAGGATGGTGCGGGAGCAGAATGATGAGCAAGATGGGGACAAACAGCCTGCAGCAAAAAAGAAAAAAACCGGACAGACGCTCTCCGGGCAGAAGCAATCGGGCGAATTCGAAGCGTTGAAACAACACCTCTCCTCCTATTTCCGGACCGACGTGCAATTCACCTGCAACAAGAACGGGAAAGGGAAGATCACCATCCCGTTTCACTCTCCGGAGGAGCTGGAGCGGCTGATCGTGATGTTCGACAAAATGAATAAATGAGAGCAGGATGAAGCCAGGAGCAATTCTTTTCGGTCTGTTATTCACCTTTGGCTCAACCCTGCTGCAGGCACAGGAGCATACGCCGCAGGAACTGCAGCTCGGCAATGAACGGTTGCAGCAGGAAAGGAGTTCCCTTGTTCCGGCTGACTCGATCACAATCTCCAATGAGGTTGACACGGTTGTTGTTGCTGACAGTGACCAGAGAGCTGCGACAACCGGTATGCTGCTCAGCGATACCATTTCAGATGCCTTTTTTGCACCCATCCAAATCTTTAAGCCCTCTCCCCGTAAGGCGGTGATCTATTCAGCCCTCTTCCCCGGTATGGGGCAGGTATATAACCGAAAATACTGGAAGTTGCCCATTCTCTATGGTGGTTTTGTGGGATTCACCTATGCCATCACCTGGAACAACGGAATGTATCGTGATTACCTGGGAGCCTATCAGGATATCATGGACAGCAATCCTGAAACCAACCGTTGGCACAATCTGCTGCCATATGGAAGAGATCCTGAAACCATTGATCAGGCATGGTTCACCGATGTGTTGCAGAAGAGAAAAGATTATTACCGATATTATCGTGATCTGAGCATCATTGGTTCTGTTGCTTTGTATATGCTGGCAATGGTTGATGCCTATGTGGATGCCCAGCTGTTCGATTTTGACATGAGCACCGATCTTTCGTTACGGGTGGCACCAGCGCTTCTCAGAGAACAGCAGGCGGGTATGTTGGCCGCCTCATCTTACGGATTACAATTTAGCTTTAATTTTTAGCTATTCCCGGTTGTTGAATCTGTCACAGCATAACCCCTTTCAAAGGGTCGCCGGGAGCAACATAAAAAAATAACTGACCTATGAAGAAAAAGAGAATCCTGTTTCTGCTCTGCTCCATCTGGTTGATCTCCTTTGTGAATGCTCAGGATACAACTCTGGTTGAGAGCGACACCATTACCGACAATGCCATTCTCTTTCCCGAAAGCATGACCGGTGAGCTCAGCAACCTCCTCCGTGACTGGCAGATCGATCTAACCGTAAACGACGAGGAGTGCAGCAGAGGGACAAATGTCCTTTTTCCTGATTCTGCCTATATCTCCCGGCTTCACCGCATGCCCACGGTGATGGAGCTCTCCTTCAACAGTGTGGTGAAGCGATACATCGAGATGTATGCCTCCCGCCGCAGGGAGCAGGTGAGCTATATGCTTGCCCTGGGCGACTATTACTTTCCGCTGTTTGAACAGGCCCTCGACAGGGAGGGTCTCCCCCTGGAACTGAAGTATCTGCCGGTGATCGAATCGGCACTCAATCCGGTTGCGGTCTCACGGGCCGGGGCTACCGGCCTCTGGCAGTTTATGCTGCGCACCGGCAAAGGATATGGTCTGGAGGTGAACAGTCTCGTGGACGAGCGAAGAGATCCCTATAAAGCCACCGAGGCAGCTGTGCGCTATCTGAAAGACCTGTATGCCATCTACCAGGACTGGAACCTGGTGATTGCTGCCTACAATTGCGGACCTGGAAACGTGAACAAAGCGATTGCCCGCAGTGGCGGGAAACGGGACTACTGGGCGATCTATTACAATCTGCCGCGTGAAACAAGAGGGTATGTGCCGGCATTCATCGCGGCCAACTACATCATGCAGTACTATGCCGATCACAATATCTGTCCGGCATATGTGCATGCTTCTGTGTCAGCTCTTGATACGGTTCTGGTGAACGAACGGATGCACCTGAGTCAGATCTCAGCCGTGCTGGAGATATCGGTGGAGGAGTTGAGGCGTCTCAACCCGCAATTCAGAAAAGATGTGATCCCCGGCAACTTCAAACCCTATGCGCTGGTGCTTCCATCTGAAAAAATGTATGCCTTTGTGGAGAGGGAAGGTGAAATCCTTGCATACAACAGGAACATCTATCATCCACATCGCACCAACACCGAGAACTATCTGAATGGTGTCATGGCATCCGGGAGCGCAAGCGGTGAAAATATCTACTACCGGGTGAAGCGGGGTGACAATCTATCCACCATTGCCCGCAGAAACGGGATTAGTCTGGCTCAACTGAAATCCTGGAACGGACTGACCTCAAACAGGATCGGAATCGGTAAGCAGCTGGTGGTGGGGAAAAAACCCATACCAGCCACACCCACCGGAAAGGAGTACAAGCGTGCGGAGGATACTCCCGAAGGAAGCGATATCATCTCCTCCTATCTGAAAGAGCAGATCGAGCGTGTGGAACAACAGAGGACACAGGAGTTGACGGAAGCAATCACGAATGATGAAGCTCCGGCCACTGAGGGCAGCTCACCCGATCCTGAGGAGGGGCGCAGGAGTGAAGCGCAGCCGGAGGAGAATGAATAAGCAAAGGTGCGCTACTGTACCAGCACCTTTCTGGCGGTTTGCGTGCCATCCACCGTTTTAACCCGGACGATATAGACCCCTTTGGGAAGTTGTGCCGCAGGGAGTGAGGTCCTGTTTATGCTCTTGTCTGCTCTCCCCTGGCGGATCTTTTGTCCCGATACATAAAAGAGCTCCCATTCCAGCAGTTCATTGTCCGATTCAATCAGAATGCGATTAACCTCTTTGGAATAATAGGCCAGGATCTCCGGATCCTCCCTCACGGCGGGACGCACCGAGACGTTTTTATCTCCAATCACATAGGGGGAAATCAACAGTGATGTATTCATTGGGTTCTCGATGTTTTCAGACGAGCGTTCCCACCCCTTGCTGCTCCTTATCCAGGTTGTGGATACCTTTCCTGAACCAATCGGCCTCGGTTCCGCGTTGAAAACGGTAAATCCCTCTGTTGTGCCGTTCGCATCGTAATAGGAGATATAAAAAGTTCCCGATAACGATACCGGTGTGTCAAATGAGATGTAGTTCTCCACACTGTAATTCATGTTACGCGAAGCAAAGGAGAAGTTGTTGCTCCCATAATAGCGATAGCTGTAACTGTATGGTTGCTCATAGATCAGCTGCGTCGGCATCTCCTCTCCTGTGTAGATCCTGATCCTGATCTCATTGTTGAGCATGTTACTGATTGCGGGTGAAGAGATAAACACACCCTCCAGCAGAACCGTTTCCCCGGAATGGTACTCCTCCGCGAACTCAGCGTATCCAAAAGCATTGTTGGTGGCGAACATCGGCACCGACTGATAGAGCGTCTCTACCGGTTTCTCATCACTGCCAAAGTTCATGCTTCTGGTGTATGGGTTGTCGGCATGTGGCTGATAACCTCCCAGCTGCATGGCTTGTGTTGCGGCGGGGTCCAGGTAGTGGTGAATGGGGTTGGGGTTGTCAATAGAGCCCTCAACGTTCCAGAATCTGCTGAGTGAAGCATACTGATCCGGTCCGCGTGGCGATGTACACATCGACACACCGCCGGTCAGGGTGCCTACTATTCGCTTATTACTTTCGAGTAGGGGGGAGCCGGATGAGCCTCCCTCGGTGGCACCGGTATCCCATCCATTCACCGCCCAGTGGGCGTTGGGTTCTATGTTATACTTTGTACCCGGGAAAGAGGTGATGGACAATGATCCCTCCTCGATTGCCACCTTTTTGATTCCCCCATTGGGATGGTGAACACCGTGAAAAGCTCCCCGGGGTGTAGAGGTGGCATCCCATCCCAGGTAGTAGGGCTGATATGCTGCCGGTGGCGTATCTTTGAAACGCAGAAGTGAGATGTCGTGCCTTTCACTGATCAGCACCGAGTCCGCGGAAGCCAGCGTCATCTGCAGGGGACCACGGATGTCGGTAGAGCAGAGTGGCGACTGGTAGTGAAAAAAGGCAACGATGGTCCCCGCAATCATGTCATATTTCCTGTTGGTGAGAAACTGCGCATCGTAATCGTTGTTGAGACAGTGTGTAGCCGTTAAAAGATAAGGGGTTCCATCCTCAGCCGTGTTGTTGGTGAGAGAGCCGGTGCAGTAGGTGGTTCCGTTGATGATCAGTCCCACCACACCACTGCCTGGGAGGATATCGTCCGGGTAACAGACAATATTGGGGTGGCAATCCTGAGTCGGATCACGTGGTTCCGTTGCACGGAAGATACCCCGGAAGTCATGGTTCACTTCGCCGATCTCTATCTCACCCGGAAAGCGTGCATCAAGCGGCTCCTGATACTCCACGATCAGCTCATCGCCCCCAATCGGCTGAACAGGAAGCAGATTCAGCTCGCTGTTGTTCTCTTCCGTGAAAGAACCCAATATCTCGGTTTGATCACCATTGAAGACAAAAACCCTGGCACCGGGAGGCAGCCTGAAACTGGAAAAGAGGATATTGAGCGAATAGGCTCCCTTTGAGCGGATGCCCACACGCCATACTTTCATATTCGCCCACTGGAATGTGATGCCTGCATTGTCGGGGCGGAGGAACCGGTGAAACTTATGGGCAAAATGAAGACTCTTGAAACCGGACTCCTCCTGAGCCGAGCGCCACAATTCGGCCTCATTGCTGATGGATGGCATCTCCACAAACAGCTCCCTGCTATCTGACAAAGAGCGCATCCCCGACGTGATCTCCAGTGGGAGTGGCTTACCTCCGTGACTGATCTGCCCCGAAGCTGTGGTTGACAGGATGTAGCTCAACAGTATAAGCATACTTTTCCAAAAGTGGAGCGGCGAAGGGAGCGGAAGATTCATGAGATGATTCGGTTTCAAAATGACCATTTCCATTTCTGTTTGTCGCTTCCTGTTGCATGGAGACAGCCCGCGGGGCTCATCACATGGCAGGTGATCAAACAGCGTTACAAATGTAACGTTTTTCAAGAAATTGCGGTAATTTTGCCATATAAATATACGCCATGGAGTCATGCATGAATTGAAAAAGCTGCTCACGCGGAGGCATCGCCACCATACTCCATCAGGTAGGCTTTGATGAAGCCATCCAGATCACCATCCATCACCCCGTTCACATCCGATGTCTGGTAGTTCGTGCGGTGATCCTTTACCCGGCGGTCGTCAAAGACATAACTACGAATCTGAGAGCCCCATTCAATCTTCTTCTTCCCTGCTTCAATAGCGGCCTGGGCGGCACGCCGCTTCTCCAGCTCTATCTCATAGAGCTGTGACTTGAGGAGTCGCAGTGCATTCTCGCGGTTACCCAGCTGGGAGCGACTCTCGGTGTTCTCGATCACGATCTCCTGCTCCTCTCCTGTATCAGGATCCTTGTGAAAATAGTGAAGGCGTACACCTGTCTCCACCTTGTTCACATTTTGTCCACCCGCACCGGAGGAACGGAAGGTATCCCAGCTCAGGTTGGCAGGGTTCACCTCTATCTCGATGGTGTCGTCCACCAGTGGTACCACAAAGACCGAGGCAAAGGAGGTCATCCGCTTTCCCTGGGCATTGTAGGGTGAGACGCGTACCAGTCGGTGTACGCCATTCTCACTTTTGAGGAAACCGTAGGCCAGCTCCCCCTCCACCTGCAGCGTGGCGGTTTTGATGCCGGCATCGTCGCCATCCTGCCAGTTGGTGACAGTGGTCTTGTAATTCTTGCTTTCGCACCAGCGCTGGTACATGCGAAAGAGCATGGAAGCCCAATCCTGGCTCTCGGTGCCGCCGGCACCGGCATTGATCTTCAATACCGCTCCCAGCTTATCCTCTTCACGCCGAAGCATGTTCTTCAGCTCCAGCTCTTCGATCAGACGGATTGCTTCGGCGTACTGTGCATCAACCTCCTCTTCCGAGACGATGCCCTCTTTCACAAAATCGAAAGCGAGCTGCAGCTCATCGGCCGCGGCTTTCACCTCCTGATAGGCGTTGATCCAGAATTTCAGCTCCCGCACCACTTTCATCTGTTTTTCTGCCGCTTTGGCATCGTTCCAGAAGTCGGGCGACTGGGTTCGTAGCTCTTCTTCTTCTAACTGGATGGTCTTTGCATCGATGTCAAAGATACCCCCTCAGCGCCTGCTCGCGCTCCAACACATCTTTCAGTTGGTCTGCCGTTATCATAATTGTTCCTCTTTTTTTATGTTGTTTAAGGTGCAAAAGTACACAAAAGATGCGTATCCTGTGCATGATCTCAATCAATTATCCGTATCTTGCAGCCCGAAAAATGACTCATGCATAAGGATGAAACAGATAAAGAACATCGTATTTGATTTTGGCGGGGTGCTGATCGACTGGAATCCGGTTTATCTCTACCGTGAGGTCTTTGAGACAGAAGAGGAGATGCACTATTTTCTTTCCCATATCTGTCGGTACGACTGGAACCTGAAGCAGGATGCGGGTCGTTCCATCGTTGAGGCCACTCGGGAGATGCAGGAGCAACATCCGGAGTATGCCGAGGAGATCGGTTACTATTACGGCCGATGGGATGAGATGCTGGGTGGGACCATTGAAAAGAATGTGCGGCTTGTGGAACCGCTCAAAGCGCGATACCGGGTTTATGGTCTCACCAACTGGTCGGCAGAAACACTTCCGCTGGCAATAAAACGGTATGATTTTTTCTCCCTGTTAGACGGGATAGTGGTATCAGGAGAGGAGAAGATCGTCAAACCTGACCCGGCATTGTACCGGATACTGCTGGAGCGGTATGGACTCAAAGCAGAAGAGTCACTTTTTATCGATGACAATGCTGCCAACATCGAAACAGCACAGATACTGGGATTTCATACAGTGCATCTCACTCCCGATATGGATCTGGAAGCCTTTCTGAAAGAGCAGGGTATCCTTTCTGTGGACACCCCGAAAGCACCATCCCAGGTCTAATCGTCTGCTTCAGCACATCTGTCTCATCTTATTGACGGCGATGGCATGATGATATTTTTAACCAATCTTGCGCATCTCCTATCCAATATTTAGCTACCTTTGCAACCGTAAAGATGATGTGGACAGATTTGAACTGCTTGCAACCACAGAAAAAAATGCTAAAACGATAAGTGCATTTCTCTTTCTCCTCCTTGCTCAGATCTCCCTGTCTTCCTCATTTATTTTTTGACATTTTAATTATTTTCGGGCAATGCTGTTCCCTATACTGTTTCGTGATCAAATGAACGGAACAGTCAGTGAATGAATATCCCGCTGCTAAATTTACATCATATGAATTATCTTTTTACCTCAGAATCGGTCTCGGAAGGACATCCCGATAAGGTGGCCGATCAGATCTCGGATGCTTTGCTGGATGAGTTCCTGGCATATGATCCCCAATCAAAGGTAGCCTGTGAGACACTGGTGACCACCGGTCAGGTGGTCCTTGCCGGTGAAGTGAAGTCAAAAACCTATGTAGATGTGGCGGAGGTGGCACGTCAGGTGATTGCAAAAGTTGGTTATACCAAGAGTGAATACCGCTTTGAAGCGCAGTCCTGTGGCGTCTTCTCCAGTATCCACGAACAGTCAGACGATATCAACCGCGGTGTGGATGCCGAGGTGCAGGGTGCAGGCGACCAGGGGATGATGTTTGGCTATGCCACCAACGAGACGGAGAATTACATGCCGCTGCCCATTGACCTGAGTCATGCTCTTGTGCAGGAGCTGGCCAACATCCGCAAGAACCAGCCGGATCTCATGCCCTACCTGAGGCCTGATGCCAAGTCGCAGGTGACGGTAGAGTATAACGAAGAGGGGGTCCCCCAGCGCATCGATACCATTGTGATCTCTACACAGCACGATGAGTTCGAACAGCCGCGTAACGACAGCGAAGAGGCGCAGCTGGAAGCCGACAGGAAGATGCAGTCGCGCATCCGGTCGGATGTGAAGACGATTCTGATCCCGCGTGTGAAGGCACAATACAGGGGGAGAAAGGATATCCACAAACTGTTCGAGGGGGAGATTACCTATCATGTCAATCCAACCGGTAAGTTCGTGATTGGTGGCCCCCATGGCGATACCGGTCTCACCGGGAGGAAGATCATCGTCGACACCTATGGCGGGAAAGCGCCGCACGGTGGGGGTGCTTTCTCCGGGAAGGATCCCTCGAAAGTGGACCGGTCGGCAGCCTATGCAGCCCGCTATATAGCCAAGAACATGGTGGCAGCCGGTGTTGCTGATGAGATGTTGATTCAGCTCTCCTATGCCATCGGCGTGGAGAAACCGATCAGTGTCAATGTGAACACTTTCGGGAAGAACAACGTGAAGTTGTCGGACGGGGAGATCGCCAAAAAAATCAGCACCATGTTTGATCTGAGTCCCCGCGCCATTGAACGAGAGTTGAAGCTGCGCAATCCCATCTATTTTGAAACGGCATCCTATGGACACATGGGACGTACACCGCAGAAAGTGAAAAAGGAGTTCAACTCCCGCTATATGAAAGACCCGATAAGGATGGAGGTTGAGCTATTTACCTGGGAGGCACTGAATCATGTGGAGACGATCAGAAAAGAATTCGGATTATAGTGTACGTGTCTATTGTGGCTCCAGCGAACAGATAAGAGCGGTCAATACCCAGGCGGCTATCCGTCTGGGTGAACTGTTTGCCCGGAACGGCTCACCTGTATCAATGGTGCCGGCAGGCTGGGATTGATGGGTGCACTGGAGGAGTTGTATGCGGGAACCGTACCGGGAGATGTGGCGTGTGGCTGACAACGCCGGGGAGGTGCTCACCCTGCTGGAAGATTTTCCCGATTGGAACCCTATGTTTGATAAGAATACCCAAAAAGAGTCGTAACTTTGTGGCAAGTGACCTGATGATTAAGGATGAGACAACTGACCATCATTCCCGATACTGTTCCACCCCTTCCCTTTCACCTGATGAGAGCCGAAGGGGATTCTCTCATGTCTCTCCCCTTGCAACCGCACTTCGGAGCATTTGAATATCTTCCAACAGACAGCAGCCGACTTTACTTCGTGGCTGATTCAGTGACAGACCGATCCCTGCAGATGATCAGCGGCTTTCATGCCGGCGATCCGTTACCCTATTCACCCCTGCTACAGGGGTTCTTTTTTCTGCTCTTACTGCTCTGCTTTCTCTTGTTTGCCATCTTCTACCGTACCGAGGGCAGCTCTTTACAGAGCAGTTTCAGGAATCTTTTTTCACTGGGCAGATCAGCCCCCCAGGTCAGAAAGGAGCAGGTGACAACAACCGAAGCATGGAGTGAGCTTTTCTTGATTTTCCAGACGGTGATGATTGTCAGTATGTTGGTTTTTCAAGGCTTCTGGAATAAAGGGATCTCAACACTTGAAATTGCCAATCAACTGGAGCTGTTTGTATTGATCATGGGTGTGGTCACGTTTCTTACAGCTTTGAAAGTGCTTTCATACAGGCTGATAGGAACATTCTTTCTCTCCGCCGACCTGAAAAACTGGGTCAAACAATATACCCGGATGCTGGGACTGATTGGAATTGTTCTGTTTCTGCCGGCTGCCTGTTTTATCTTCCTGCCGGAATGGAAAGAGGTCCTGTTGATCTTCTTCGTTCTCATTTTTCTGATCACCCGTCTGGTCATAATCATCGGGTTATTAAATATTTTTGTTAAAAATAAAATCGGAGGGTTCTATTTTTTTGTGTATCTTTGCGGCACTGAAATTGCGCCCTGGTTGATGCTCTATAAAGGAGTCCTTTCAATGATAAATATTGCTGGAATAAATATTGTATGAACGCCCGGAAAGTAAAAAAAATACTGATTTCACAACCCAAGCCAAACAGCGAGAAATCACCCTATTATGATCTCGCCGAGAAGTATCATCTGGAGATTCACTTTTACCCCTTTATCAAGGTTGAACGTGTCTCATTGAAAGAGTTTCGGCAACAACGAATCAATATCCTCGACTTCACGGCTGTAATTTTTACAGCTCGTACCGCAGTAGATAAGTTTTTCTCCATTTGCGAAGAGATGAAGATTACCATCCCCGAAACCATGAAGTATTTCTGTGTGTCGGAGACTGTTGCGCTCTATCTGCAGAAGTATATCCTTTACCGGAAGAGGCGGATTTTTTTTAGCCAGACCGGTAAGATAGACGGACTCAGCACTGCTTTCACCAAGCATGCCAAGGAGAAGTTTCTTTTACCTGTTCCGGAGGAGCACAACGATGAGATCTCTAACTTCCTCGATGAAAAAAAAATCAACTATACCAAAAGTGTGATGTACCGCACGGTCAGCAATCAATTTGAGCCGGGTGAGAAGCTCGATTATGATATGATCATCTTCTTCAGCCCGTTGGGCATTCATTCACTCCTCTCCAATTTCCCTGACTTCAAACAGGGAGACATGGCCATCGGCTGTTTTGGCAGTGCAACAGCCAAAACGGTGCAGGAGTTGGGTCTGCGTCTCGATTGTGTGGCTCCACAGCCCGATTATCCTTCCATGGCAGCTGCACTGGAAGCATTCATCAAGGAGAACCATAAGAACCATAACTGACTCAGCTGAAGAGTCTCTCTCCGGGTTAAAAATCCAACTTGAAAACAACTATTCCGACTCCTCCTCCAGGTCGGGGTGCCAGGCTCTGGGCGCCTCCAGTGTCGGGAATATCTTTCTGACATTCTTTGCGATGCGCAGTGAGAATTGCTCCGGGTCCATGTTGAGTGAACGGGCGGCCTGCTGGTACACATCGCGGATCGACATCTCATCCTCATCGGTTTCGCAGAAGAGTGCATCGAGCGGAATCAGTTGCATTGAGGCCACATTGATCTGGTCACCTACTGAGAATAGGAAGCCCTCCCGGATCAACCGCTCTGTCAACTCGGGCTTGCCGTGATAACCGTGGATGATCCAGGGTTGTGTGGGGCGGGTCTCACGTTTCACCCCTATCAGCTCCTCCCATGCTTTCACACAGTGGATAATCACCGGTTTACGGAGTCTCTCCGACAGCTCGATATGCTTTTTGAAGACCGGGATCTGTATCTCGAAAGAGGGCCCTTTGAGTCGGTCCAGCCCGGTTTCGCCGATGGCGATGATACGTGGGTTGGGTGCGATCTCGTTCAGATAGGCCATCTGTGTGTCACTGTCTTCCGAGTACCAGGGATGGATGCCACAGGAGAAAGCGTGACGGTTGTATGATTCTTTGGCTACTTCAAACTCAAGGGGGTAAACATCGAAGATACACGAGTGATAGGGATCATCGTTTTCCTCGAGAAAAATCTGGTGTGTGTGTACGTCGTAATATTCCATACGTTATTGTTCCTCTGCTTTCGACTTCTCTTTCCTGTGGCGGGGTTCCGGTACGGGATCGTAACCCGATCCTCCCCAGGGATTGCAACTCAATATGCGTTTTGCTGACAAGTAGAACCCTCTGAAAGGGCCATGTTTCTTCAATGCTTCAATCGTATATTGCGAACAGGTGGGGGTGTAACGACAGCTGGGCGGCATGAGCGGGGAGATGGCAGCCCGATAGAAATAGACGGGAAGCAATAAGATCCACGTCAATAAAGCTTTTAATGGTTTCACGCTGTTGTTGGTTGATTGATTCTTCCCAGTTCCCTGATCGCTTTCACGATCCCTTTCTCAACCGTGTCAAAGTCACTCAGCTCATCTTTGACATAGATGAATGCCACCTCCAGATGCATTTCACCTCCTTTTAACCGGTCGGTGAGAAGCTGCTTGTGCTGCCGGTAAGCTTCCCTTGTCAATCTTTTCATACGGTTGCGGTCTATAGCCCGTTTCAATCTCTTTTTCGGGATAGTGACCAGCACAGATGCCAGGGTGTTGTAAGCTGCTGCATCCTCATTCAACCATACCACCCTGAATGGGTAGGCCATGAAAGAATCACCTTTGGCGAAGAGGAATTCAATCCTTTTGTCACCGCTGATCCGTTCCTTTTTTGCAAGTCTGAACCGCTCTCTTTCGTTCATAGATAAAAGCATTCCTCCGAAAGCAATTACGGGACAAAGATAACTTTTTTTGGTTGTAAATTAGGATAAATGAGAAAAAAAAATGAACAGTAGATTGTCTCTTCAATATCTACCGGATCTGTTTGCTACTTACGGCCGAAGTCTGCCGGTATCTCTCCCCATTGTTTTGTTTCCCATTTCAGGATTGGATTGCTGTAATGGTTTTCCCGCAGCCACTTTTCTGCCCGGGCGATCCATTCGAACAACTGCTTGTTCTGTTCTGTCTGTTTCAGTTTGGTGTTACACTTTTTCTTTTCCACCCATTTGAGCGCATTCACACTGTCGGTGTAGATCGGTGTCGGCTTATCGCTCTTCTGCAATAGCGCAAGGGCATGCACAATGGCCAGAAACTCACCAATGTTGTTGGTCCCCTCCGCGATAGGTCCTACGCGAAAGAGCTCCACGCCATCTTCAACCCATACACCCCGATACTCCATTCTTCCGGGGTTACCGCTGCAGGCCGCATCTACCGCCAGGCTCTGCCTGATGAAAGATGAATGAGAGGAGGATACCTTCCGGTGCTCCTTTTCCTTCGGTGCAAGGTGTTTCCAGGGGTTGTCATTGAATGCCTGTTCAGCCTCGGCAAGCGATGGGAATGATTTATACAGCGCATGATCATACCCTGCAACCTGTGCCTTGCAGGCTTCCCATGAGTCGTATATCCCGGGCTTCACCCCTTGCCACACCACGTAGTACTTTTTCTGTGCCATGCCTCAAATAGTTACATCGATTCGAGGAGGTAAGGCGTCAGATCTTTTTCTGTCACCGGGTCGAGCGGTTTCTCCTCGATGGAGATGATGCTATCGACGATGAACCTGGTATAGCCCCGCCAGGGAATAGAGGCGAAATATTCGCGATAGTGCAGTTGAACCATCTTGCCACTGGCAACCATCAATCGCTGAGCGATCTCTTTGTCAACCACCGAGAAGTTGAACGGGTTAGACTGGGTACCCCCCGGCTTATCGGCGCGAAAACCCGATTGGATCAATTCCCCTTCATAGGTCTTGAAAACCACTCCCTTGTAAACCACATAATTCAGCTCGCCCGATTTCACTCCTGTTCCAAACACGTAGTAGTAACGGACATATACAAATATCCCGAGTGCAAGGATCAGGATGCCAAGAAAGAGGGTCCATCCCTTGCGGCTCTTTTTCTTCTTTGGAGTCAGGTCGTCCATATGTTGTCTTTTATTGAGAGGGTAAAGGTACATCATTTTCGCGCTGTTCAGGCGAAGAAAGGTGTAAAAAATGGATGTTTTTAGCCTATTTTGTCTTAACTTTGTGGAAAGGTACAACCCGCCTGTTTACCTTGAAGAAGTGGATCCAGTCAGATTTAAAATGTTATTCATGAAAAAGTTGTTTTTTTTTCTGGTCCTGTTGCTGAGCACAGGAGCAATGACGGCACAGCGTGCGTATCAGTTTGAGGTGATTAAGGAGAACCCTGTCACCTCTGTGAAGAACCAGTCGAGCACCGGCACCTGCTGGAGTTTTTCCGGCGTCGGCTTTCTTGAGTCGGAGCTCCTCCGTATGGGAAAAGGAGAATATGATCTCTCCGAGATGTATATTGTGAGAAGGAACTACGAGGAAAAAGCATTAAAACATGCGCGTCTGCATGGCAACCTCAACTTCGCTCCCGGTGGATCCTTTGCAGATGTGGTTGAGACCCTCGATGATTTCGGGGTGATGCCTGATGAGGCTTACAATGGTCTTCACTACGGTTCGGAGACACATAACCATGGAGAGCTGGACAGGATACTGAAAAGTTACATGGATGGAGTGATCAGTGCCAAAAACCTCTCGCCTGTCTGGAACAAAGGTATCTCCGGAATCCTCGACAGTTACCTGGGGGAAGTGCCTCAAACATTTATCTACGACGGAAAGGAGTACACACCTTATACTTTTGCCGATGAGCTGGGACTGAATCAGGAGGATTATATCTCACTCACCTCATTCACCCATCACCCCTTTTATCAGCCTTTTGCCATTGAAGTCCCTGACAACTGGCGCTGGGCGCTTTCATACAACCTGCCCATGGGTGAACTGATGGAGGTGATGGAACATGCGGTGATGGAGGGCTACACGATTGCCTGGGCTTCTGATGTGAGTGAAGCAGGTTTCTCCCGCAATGGCATTGCCATCATACCCGATGAGGATGCTCCCGGGAATGCCGGCAGTGACCAGGCCAAATGGCTCGATCTCAGCAGCCGCGAACGGGATGCCGAGATCAGGACACGCATCGGTAAGCAGCTGTTGACTGAGAAAGAGATCACGCAGGAGATGCGGCAACAGTCGTTCGATAACTATGAGACCACCGATGACCATGGCATGCAGATCTACGGGATTGCCCAGGATCAAAATGGAAACAAATTCTTCATGGTGAAGAACTCATGGGGTGAGACAGGACCCTACAAGGGGCACTGGTACGCATCATACCCATTCGTCAGTTACAAGACCCTGAGCATCGTGCTGCACAAGGATGCACTCCCGAAGGCAATCGCCCGGAAACTGGGCTTCTGAGGAAACGGATCTACTTTCACCATCTATGCAGATAGCTGAACTCTATTCGTTGTTCCTCCAATATCCGTTGGTGACCACCGACTCCCGGATGTGTGAGAAGGACTCCATCTTCTTTGCCCTCAAAGGGGCGCGTTTTAATGGCAATCAGTATGCCGAAAAAGCCCTGGAAGCGGGTTGTGCCTATGCCGTAGTGGATGAGTGGCCCGAAGGGGTGGCAGCTGATGAGCGGATCATCCGGGTGGATGACGTGCTTCAATCGCTTCAGCAGCTGGCAACCTGCCATCGCCGGAAACTGAAGATACCGGTGATTGGTATTACCGGTACCAACGGTAAGACCACCACAAAGGAGCTTATTGCCGTGGGACTTGCCCGCAAGTTCAAGGTGGCCTACACTCAGGGAAACTTCAACAACCATATCGGTGTACCGCTCACCCTGCTCTCCATGAACCAATCGCATGAGATCGCGGTGGTGGAGATGGGGGCCAATCACCCGGGTGATATTCGCCAGTTGTGCGAGATTGCTGAGCCCGACTACGGGCTGATCACCAACGTGGGGCAAGCCCACCTGGAGGGTTTCGGCACCTTCGGGAAGCTCGTTGCCACCAAGGGGGAATTGTATGATTACATCCGTGCACACGGGGGCAAAGTGTTTGTGAACAGGGAGAATAAGATCCTCTATGATCTCTCCGAGGGCATGGACCGGATCCTTTATGGCAGGGACGACCCCTCGCTGTTTGCCTCCGGCACCCTCGGCGATGCCACCCCTTTCATGGCGTTCGACTGGCACCGCTCCGACCGCTCCTACCGGGTCCGTACCCGCCTGGTGGGTGCGTACAATTTCGACAATGCAATTGCTGCTGTGGCCGTCTGCAGTTTTTTTGGCATCGATGGCGAGAGCATCAGCAACGCCCTGGAGACATATGAACCCAGTAACCATCGGTCACAGTTCAGACGCACGGAGCAAAACGACCTGATTATTGACGCCTACAACGCCAACCCAACCAGCATGCATGCCTCGGTGGAATTCTTCGCTTCGATACCCACCTCCCTGCCCAGGATGGTGATCCTGGGTGAGATGAAAGAGCTGGGTGAGGTGCGTGATGAGGAGCATAAGAAGCTGGTGCACTACCTGAGAGAGCTGGCATTCGACCGGGTGTACCTGGTGGGAGAAGCTTTTCGGAAGTGGGTTGTCCCGTCTGACGCGTTTCTATGCTTCACCGATGTGGATGAGCTCATCGGTGAGCTATGCAGGGAGCCGGTGCGTGAACATTATATCCTCCTCAAAGGATCCCACTCGCTGCACCTGGAGAAAGCAATCGACTATCTGTAAGTGTTCACTCAAAAGTCACACTTAGCAGCGCTATTTCCGATTGGGTGCCGATCCGATATTGAGGTCCTACCAGCCCGATGCCGGAGGTAACATAGATGTGTGTGTCACCTTTTTTCTTGTACCCGTGTGCCACTTCGAAGACCCAGTCGGTGAGGAGATTGCCCGGGAATGCCTGCCCATGGTGTGTATGTCCGAAGAGCGCAATATCGACACCCGCATTGGCCTCCTCAGCCAGGTTATCGGGTGTGTGGTTCAGCAGGATCACCGGTCTTGAGCGATCCACCTCCTCATCCTGGAGGATCTGTTCTGTTGTTTTCCGGTGAGTGATCACCCTGTCTTCCCGTCCCACCACATAGAAAGCACTGTCGATCAGCAACGCCCTGTCACGCAATACGGTGATACCTGCTTCGTTCAGCAGGGCAATCTTATCCTCACTATCGTGACGGTACTCGTGGTTGCCTGTACAGGTATATACACCAAGTGGTGCGGAGAGGCGACGGAGCTCCTGATCCATCCCCTGCCGCAATACCGGTTCGATCTGTGAGTCGAAGATGTCACCCACGAAAAGGATCATATCGGCCTGTTGCGCCATGATCAGATCCACAAAACGGCGTGTGTGGCTGCGGTCAATCATCCATCCCAGGTGCAGATCGCCAACCACGGCTATGCGTAGTGAGTCCTGATTGCCAGCTTGCTTCTGCACCCTGATGGGAACCTGCTGCACCACCGGGTGCATAAAGCGGTACCTCCCATGCGCCATGATACCCGCAACCAGTATCACCGGCAGGATGAAAAGGAGGATTCTTCTTTTTGGTGGGGAGTGACGCAGGAAATAGAAAGGACGACGCAGCTGACCCAGCACAACCAGTGTGATCAGGTCGATGATCAGCCAGAGTCCGCCGCTGTAAAGGAGGAAGAGCATCCAGCTGGTGCCCATCACCCGGATATGTTGCACCAACGGCTCGGGCAGATAACGGTAGAAAAAGAATCCAGTCACGTAAATCAGCAACTCGCTGGCAAATATAACTGCAAGTATCAGTCGTGCCCTCTTTCTTCCTTCAAAAGCATGCCATCCCTTGAAGAATACCAACACGTTGAGGGTAAGATGAATGATGAGGGCGTTGATCAATGCACGCATAAACCTGATCGTTGAGAAAAATTAGAGACTGAGGAAAAGGGAGACCCATAGTGGAACCGTGAAATCAATCACCATCCCATGGAATAATGCCACCACCACATACTCCTGACCCGCGTAACGGGTGATAATCGGCAGGGTGGTATCCATCGTGGTGGCGCCTCCTGCTGAGATGGGTGCGAGGGGGCCAAAATAACGGACCATCCAGGGTGCAAGGATAAGAACACTGAACTCACGCATAATGTTCGCCAGCAGCGCCAACGTCCCCAGCTCAGCACCCCTGAAGCCGGTGATCAGGATGCTCGAGAGCGAGTAATAGGCAAATCCGGCACCCACGCTCAGACAATCGGTCAGGCTCCGGCCCGGGAGCAACAGGCTGATGAGTGAGACACCGGCGAAAGTGCCGAGGGTGGTTGCAACCGGCAGCAGCATTATTTTTGCACCATAGCGTCCCAGGACCCTGAACATGTTCCTGCCTGAGCCAATTTGTATCCCCACCAGAAAAAGCAACAGGTAAAGAATACCCCTTGAGATACGTTCATCCTGAAGGAGCTCCGGCAACACTCCCGTGATTGCCAGGGTCACTCCTGCAACAAAAAGAAGCAGATAGGCGAGGGTTTGTTTCATCTCTTTCTTCCGTTATCTTTTCCAGGTTGCAGAGAATCATTGTCATGATGTTGAAACAGCCTCTTGTACAACCAGCGGGCCGCCATGAGACTACCCAGCGTGCCACCCAGGGTTAGCAAGAATGCATCCATACCGATCGTAGCAAAACGGTTCACCACCTGCTGGTTACTGCCCACAGTGATTCCCAGAAAGAAGAGCAGCAGCATGATCACCATGCTAAGCATCATACCGGTTTTTTTTACAATCTTCTTTTGGCGTAGCAGGTAGCCGACTGCGATACCACCCAGAATTGAGAGGAAAACAGGGATTATTGTCATTGGTCGCATGTTTTTTGCAAAAATAGTGAAAAAATGTGATTTACTTTACTAATTATTCGTAAGGCTCTACCTCCCCGGGATGCCTGTTTACGATTTAATATGTACTTTTAACGCTTCGAGTCAGTAAACAAAAATCAATTTTCAATGCAACCAACCTATTTGCTCATCCTGTTCCATCTCCTTGCAGCGATCTCACTTGCCGGCACTGTTACCGTCAAAGGCAGACTGGTGGCTGAGACGGACAAGGAGGCACTCCCCTATGCCACCATTTCTGTGGCCATGGAGGAGGCACCCGAGAAGGTGATTCGTAAGTTGGCTACCGATGAGACCGGCACTTTTGAGACCAGTCTGGCGCCGGGCAACTATCTCTTCACCTTTTATTTTGTAGGCATGGCTGAAACCGTGAAAAGGGCAGAGATCACAGCCTCTCAGGAGCTGTACGACATGGGGGTGATCACCATGAGTGAGAGCAGCAGGTTGCTGGATGAGCTGAGTGTGACAGCCCAGGCGCCGCTGGTGAAAGTGGAGATTGACAAGCTCACCTATAGCGCCAAGGATGATCCCGAGGCCTCCACCTCCAGCGTACTGGATCTGTTGCGTAAGGTACCGCTGGTCACCATCGACGGAGAGGAGAACATACAGCTGAAAGGCTCCTCTAACTACAAGATCTACATCAACGGTAAACCCTCCAACATGATCTCATCCAACCCTGCACAGGTGCTCAAGAGCATGCCTGCCAGCAGCATCAAGGATGTGGAGGTGATCACCGATCCCGGTGCCAGGTATGATGCTGAGGGGGTTGGCGGCATCATCAACATCATCACCGACAAGCGTGTGGACGACGGTTACAGCGGGTCTGTGGGAGCCAACGCCGATACCTTTGGCGGCTATGGTGGCAATGCCTATCTGGCCACCAGATATGGTAAGCTGGGTTTCACCGGCAACGCCTCCTATTTTCACCATGCCCAACCGGTTTCAGCGTCGGAGTTCACCCGTGAGGAGTTCAATCCTCAAAACATGCTGATGCAGAAAAGCAGCAGTGAGAGTGACGGCAACGGTTATTTTCTGAATGGGGCACTCAGTTACGAGCCCGATACGGCGAATCTTTTCAACCTCTCTCTCTCCCGCTTTATCGGTAAGTTCAACTCCCGCTCCTCGCTGGAGGCTCTATCGGAGGGTAGCCGTCCCTATAGCTATAACTCACAGAGTAGCAGCACCTCTCAATTTGGAGGGATGAACCTCGCGGCGGACTATCAGCACAATTTCAAGCGAAAAGGGGAGCTGTTGACTTTTTCCTACCGTTTCGAACATGATCCCAATGACAGTGAATATGACAATGAATATAACGATGTGGAGGGTGAGTTCTACAATTATACCGACGGCTATCGGCTCAGAAGCAAGAACAAGGCCGGAGGGGATGAGCATACCGGGCAGGTGGACTACGTGAACCCGCTGAATGGCAAGCACAACATTGAAGCGGGCATGAAGTATATCTTCCGCGACAACAGTAGCCGCGGGAATCATCTTGTGGATCCGGGCGATGGGAACTGGCAGCCAGACAGCAACCGGCTCAATGACCTCGATCACCTGCAACGCATCACATCGGGATATGCCGGATACACTTATAAAGCAGGAAAAATGGGAGTGAAGGTGGGATTGCGAGGGGAACATACCAATCAGGAGATTCACTACATGAGCAGCGTCCTGGATACTGTTGTACACACCTCATTTTTCGACCTGGTACCCTCATTCACCCTTTCATACCAGTTGGGGATGACACAGACCCTGCGAGGCGGGTACAACATGCGTATCTCCCGTCCCGGTATCTGGTACCTCAACCCCTACATCAACGATTTGGATCCCAGCAACATCAGTTATGGCAATCCTGAACTGGATGGTGAGCAGCAACACAATTTCAACATCAATTATGGCTCTTTCTCTCAGAAACTCAACTTCAACGCAACCCTCAGCTACGCTTTTACCCGTAACGCCGTAACGCGTTACAGCTTCATACAAGATGGGGTGACACATAGCACCTACGACAACATCGGGCGCAACCAGATGCTGGGAACCAATCTTTATATGAGCTGGATGCCCACACAGATGATCCGCACTTATCTGAATGGCGGGGTCAGCTACACTGATATCCAGAGCACAGAAAATGATCAGCTTCGAAACAGTGGATTCTCCGGTCGGGCTTTCGGGGGACTCACCTGGACCCTGCCCAGGGATGTGAGGCTGGGTGCCAATGGCGGACTATTCCTGAATCAGGTGCAACTGCAGACCGATCAATCCCCCTACTACTTCTACTCTTTCAGTGTGATGAAGAGCATGCTGAACAAGAAACTGGATCTCTCACTCAATATTCAGAACTTTCTCACAAAGTCGCAGAAGATGACCAGAACCACTACCGGTCCCGGTTTCCGCCAGGAGAGCATCAACTATCAACCGATGCGTAACCTTCGTCTGAGTGTTACCTATCGATTTGGAGAGCTGAAGTCATCGATGAAACGTGTGCAGCGGAGAATCGTGAATGATGATGTGATGGACGGGGGGAGTGGCACCACGCAGGGTGAAAGTTCCGGTACGGTTACAGGACAGTGATTGCCGGATGAAATAAAAATGCTATATTTGAGGGCTGTTGTACCTCCCCCTATTTCCTGGGGGAGGAGAGCAGTTTTCTATTCTGCACGAAGCATGAGAATTGACATTATCACTGTTTTACCCGAGATGATTGAGGGTGCGCTTCATACCAGTATCCTGAAGAGAGCCCAGGAGAAGGGTCTGGCTCAGTTCGGGCTGCACAATCTGCGTGACTATTCGCTCGACAAGCACCGCAGGGTGGATGATTATCCCTATGGGGGTGAAGCGGGAATGGTACTGCAGATCGAACCGATTGACCGGGCTATCTCCCACCTGAAAGCAGAACGTGATTATGATGAGGTGATCTTCACCACCCCCGATGGGGAGCAGTTCACCCAACCGATTGCCAATGAGCTGTCGCTGATGCAGAACATCATCATTCTCTGTGGGCATTACAAGGGGGTTGATTACCGGGTGAGAGAGCATCTCATCACCCGCGAGATATCGATCGGCGACTTTGTGCTGACAGGTGGTGAGCTGGCTGCCGCCATGATCGCAGATGCAGTGGTGCGTCTGATCCCCGGTGTGATCGGCGATGAGCAGTCGGCTCTCTCTGATTCGTTTCAGGATGGGTTGCTGGCACCGCCTGTTTATACGCGTCCCGCTGAATATAAGGGATGGAGGGTCCCCGATGTGCTGCTCTCGGGGCATGAACGGAAGATACAGGAGTGGCGCCTGGAGCAGTCGGCCGAACGTACGCATCGCCTGCGTCCCGATTTGACGGGTCGGAGATAGAGGGGGTTGTTCATCTTTTGATTACCTTTACGGCAAGAATCAAGAATAGTGACAAGAGAGAGATTATGAAAGGCATTGTATTGGCCGGAGGTTCCGGCACACGACTCTATCCCATCACCAAAGGAGTCTCCAAGCAACTGTTACCTGTCTTCGACAAGCCGATGGTTTACTATCCCATCTCGGCATTGATGCTTGCCGGCATCAGGGAGATATTGATCATCTCCACTCCGGCCGACCTGCCCGGGTTCCGCCGGCTGCTGGGTGATGGATCCGATTACGGCCTCTCCTTCACCTATGCCGAGCAGCCCTCTCCCGATGGTCTGGCCCAGTCGTTCCTGATTGGTCGCTCCTTCATCGCGGATGATGCCGTCTGCCTGGTGTTGGGGGACAACATCTTTTACGGTCACGGGTTCCCATCCATGCTGAGCAAAGCAGCCGAGGATGCAGCGCTGAGAGATCAGGCAACCGTGTTCGGTTATTATGTGCAGCACCCAGAGCAATATGGAGTGGCACACTTCAACGACCGTGGCGAAGTGCTGGGTATCGAGGAGAAACCGGTTCAACCCAAATCAAACTGGGCGGTCACCGGTCTCTATTTCTATCCCAACAGTGTAGTTGAGATCGCAGCAGCTGTCAAACCTTCCGCACGTGGTGAGCTGGAGATTACCTCGGTAAACCAGGCATACCTGGAGAGAGGGACCCTGCAGCTGCAACGCTTTGGACGAGGGTTTGCCTGGCTCGATACCGGGACACACGACTCCCTCGCGGAGGCCTCAACCTTTATAGAGGTACTGGAAAAACGACAGGGACTGAAGATTGCCTGTCTGGAGGAGATTGCCTGGAACAACGGTTGGATCAGTGACGAGGATCTGAAACGAATCGCTGAGCCGATGAAAAAGAACCAGTATGGGCAGTACCTCCTTCGGCTGATCGAAACCAGGTAATTTACCCCGATTTATCGGGACAGCTGACAGCTAAAAAAATGAACGTACTGAAAACCAATATTGAAGGAGTGCTGATCATCGAACCCAGGGTATTTGGCGATGAGAGAGGCTACTTTTTCGAATCTTACTCACAAAGGGAGTTTGAGGAGAAAGTGTGTAAAACCCTGTTTGTGCAGGACAACGAAAGCAAGTCGGTATATGGTGTGATGAGGGGGTTGCACTTTCAGAAGCCTCCCTTCGCGCAGGCCAAACTGGTGCGTGTGGTGAAGGGCCGGGTGCTCGATGTGGCCGTCGATATCCGTGAGGGGTCACCCACCTACGGTCAGTATGTCAGCACCGAGCTGACCGGTGAGAACAAGCGACAGCTCTTCATCCCGCGTGGTTTCGCGCATGGCTTCGTTGTGCTGAGTGAAGAGGCGCTGTTCCAGTATAAGTGCGACAACTACTATGCTCCCGGTTATGAGGGAGCCATCCGCTGGGATGATCCCAAGCTTGGAATCGACTGGAAGCTGCCGCTGGAAGATATCATTCTCTCCGAAAAAGATAAAAACAATCCGCTGTTATGAAGAACATACTGATCACCGGAGGTGCCGGCTTTATCGGCTCACATGTGGTGCGCCGCTTCGTGAACCATTATCCCGGTTACCGGATCATCAACCTCGATAAGCTCACCTATGCCGGCAACCTCTCCAACTTAGACGATGTATCAGCGAAGCCTAACTACCACTTCGTTCAGGCAGATATCTGTGACTATGAGCAGATGAGAGAGATCTTCTCTCAACATGCCGTTGAGGGGGTGATCCACCTGGCGGCGGAGAGTCACGTGGATCGCTCCATCACCGATCCCTTTTCCTTTGCCCGCACCAACGTGATGGGAACGCTCAATCTGCTGCAGGCAGCACGCGAGCAATGGAATGGCAGGACTGAGGACCGGCTTTTTTATCATGTCTCTACCGACGAGGTTTATGGTGCATTGCCACTGGAGGGTGGGTTCTTCACAGAGGAGAGCCGCTATGAGCCGCACAGCCCCTATTCTGCCTCCAAGGCCTCCTCCGATCACTTCGTAAGGGCCTACCATGACACCTACGGGTTGCCGGTGGTGATATCCAACTGCTCCAACAATTACGGTCCAAACCAGTTCCCCGAGAAGCTGATCCCTCTTTTCATTCAGAATATCCGTCACAACAGGCCACTGCCGGTTTACGGCAAGGGCGAGAACGTACGAGACTGGCTCTACGTGGAGGATCATGCGGCTGCCATCGATCTGATCTTTCACCGGGGAAAGAAGGGTGAGACCTATAACATTGGCGGATGGAACGAGTGGCGCAACATCGACTTGATCCGCCTGCTGATCAGGATTGTGGATCGCCAGCTGGGTCGCCCTGCCGGCACCTCCGATCCTCTCATCACCTATGTCACCGACCGTGCGGGGCATGATCTGCGCTATGCCATCGATGCCACCAAGCTTAAGAATGAACTCGGTTGGGAGCCCTCTTTCCAATTTGAAGAGGGTATCGAGAAGACGGTGCAGTGGTATCTCAATCACGAGCAGTGGCTCGAGGATATTGCCAGCGGAGCTTATCAGCAAAAATAAGTGACATCTATTCTATTTTCCGATTTTTTTCCCTGTCTCAACCATCGGCTCCTGTATGGTCGTTTTTTGCTATCTTTGTAGCCTGTAAGAAACAACCGGAAAAGTAAAAAAATATGGTAATAGCAGTAGATTTCGACGGAACCATCGTCGAACATGAATATCCCGCCATTGGCAAGCCTGTTCCGTTTGCCATCGAAACGCTCCTCCAATTACAGAAAGACAACCACAAACTGATCCTCTGGACCGTCCGTGAGGGGCAACTGTTGCAGGATGCCATTGATTATTGCGCCGAGCGGGGACTCTATTTTTACGCTGAAAATGCCAGTTATCCCGGTGAGGATAGAGAAAAAGCCCCCCGTAAACTGAGAGCCGATCTCTTTATAGACGACCGTAACCTGGGCGGATTACCGGACTGGGGTGTGATCTACAACGCGGTGAATGCTACCGTGAACAATGGAAATGCCCTGCAGATCATGGCGGGCTCATCAGCGATGCCGGAACCGAAGCAACGGCGCGGATTGTTCGGATTGAATCGTCGCAGATAAAAAAATGTTATCGCTGTCCCGCCAGAATGAAAATGTTCATTACCTTTGCGCCATCTTTTACTTACAAATCATAACAGCATGCAACAAGACAGGCAACTCTTTGAGATCATTGGAAAAGAGAAAGAGAGACAATTGAAAGGGATCGAGCTGATTGCTTCGGAGAACTTTGTGAGTGAGCAGGTGATGCAGGCCATGGGGTCGGTGCTCACCAACAAGTATGCCGAGGGTTATCCCGGAAGAAGATATTACGGCGGATGCGAAGTGGTTGATTTGAGCGAACAGCTTGCCATTGACCGGTTGAAGGAGATTTTTGATGCCGAATGGGCCAATGTGCAGCCGCACTCCGGCGCACAGGCCAACGCCGCCGTCTTCCTGGCTTGCCTGAAAGCGGGAGAGAAGTTCCTCGGATTGAATCTTTCGCACGGCGGTCACCTTTCACACGGCTCTCCCGTAAATTTCTCCGGTTTGATGTTTCAGCCTGTCGCCTATAATGTACGCGAAGAAGACCAGCGGGTAGATTACGACCAACTGGAATCACTGGCACGCTCCGAACGGCCAAAACTGATCATCGCGGGCGCATCGGCCTATTCGCGCGAATGGGACTATGCCCGCATCCGCAGGGTGGCCGATGAGATCGGTGCCATCTTCATGGTGGATATGGCGCATCCTGCGGGACTGATTGCGGCAGGCTTGCTGGAGAATCCGCTCAAGCACGCACATATTGTTACTTCTACCACCCACAAGACACTGCGTGGGCCTCGTGGCGGCGTGATACTGATGGGAAAGGATTTCGAGAATCCCTGGGGGCTCACCACGCCCAAAGGGGAGGTGAAGATGATGTCGGCACTGCTGGATTCGGCGGTTTTCCCGGGAATGCAGGGAGGTCCCCTGGAGCACGTGATTGCCTCTAAAGCAGTTTCGTTTTATGAAGCGCTGCAACCGGAATACAAAACTTATCAGACACAGGTTCAAAAAAATGCAGCCGTGATGGCCCAGGCATTTGCTGACAAGGGTTACAACGTGGTATCGGGGGGTACCGACAACCACATTGTTCTGGTTGATTTGCGAACAAAATTTCCCGGCCTGACCGGTAAGGTAGCAGAGAAGATGCTGGTAGAGGCCGATATCACCACCAACAAGAACATGGTGCCGTTCGACAGTCGTTCACCTTTCCAGACCTCCGGCCTGCGTTTCGGTACGCCTGCCATCACCACCCGTGGCGGGAAGGAAGCATTGATGCAGGAGATCGTGGAGATGATCGACATGGTGCTTGCCGATGAGACAAAGATTGCGGTGGTACGCGATCAGGTGAACCGCACCATGCGTCAGTACCCGCTGTTTGCCTGGTGATCCGCTTATGGATGGCAGTCCGACGTGCGTGTCATCATCACAGATGAATCGAGGGGGAATGGTTGAACTGTTCCCCATTTTTATGTATATTTGCACAGAACCGGCAGATGGCCGGGCAACCCCGATGAGCATTCTGCAGACCGATATCCAATATGTTCCCGGTGTGGGACCCAAAAGAGCGGAGATCCTTCAAAAGGAGATCGATGTCTTCACGCTGGGCGACCTGTTGCGCTGGTATCCCTATCGCTACATTGACCGTACGCGGATCTACTACGTGCATGAGATCGACAGCGCCCAGGCTTACATCCAACTAAAAGGGAAGATCACCGCCTTCGAGACGCTCGGTGAGGGACACAAGCGGCGTCTGGTGGCACATTTCACCGACGGCACCGGCTTCGTGGACCTGGTCTGGTTTCAGGGTATCCGTTTTGTGGAGAGCAAGTACAAGCTCAATCAGGAGTATATTGTTTTTGGTAAGCCCACGCTCTTCAATGGGAAGTGGAACATTGCCCACCCCGACATCGATCCTTTCATGAATGAGTCGGACCGTCCTGAGGGTCTCATGGCAATGTACAACACCACTGAGAAGATGAAGAACCATTTTCTCAACTCCCGCGCCATGCAGAAGATCATCACCGCCGCATTCTCGCTCATCAAAGAGCGGTTGCCCGAATCACTCTCCCCCGATGTGGTGCAAGAGGCAGGGTTGATGCCCTTCCACGATGCGCTGGAGAACATTCATTTCCCCAAAACACCCTCCCTGTTGCGTGATGCGGAGTACCGTCTCAAGTTTGAGGAGCTGTTCTATATCCAGCTCAGCATTGTACGTTACGCCTCAGAGCGAAAGGAGAAGCTGAAAGGTTTTGTTTTCGGGAAAGTGGGGGAAAGCCTCCATACCTTTTTCCGGGAACATCTGCCTTTTGAGCTTACCAATGCACAGAAGCGGGTGATCAAAGAGATCCGGCGTGATACAGCTACCGGCCGGCAGATGAACCGCCTGCTGCAGGGCGATGTGGGCAGCGGCAAAACACTGGTAGCGCTCATGTGCATGCTGATTGCCCGCGACAACGGCTTCCAGTCGGCATTGATGTCGCCCACCGAGATCCTGGCATCGCAGCACTACGAGACCTTTACGCGGATGCTGAGAGGGATGAAAGTGCGGGTGGCACTCCTCACTGGCTCCACCCGTAAAAAAGAGCGGGAATTGATTCATGCCGCCCTGCTCAGCGGAGAGATCGATATCCTGATCGGCACCCACGCCCTGATAGAGGATGTGGTGCAGTTCCGAAACCTGGGCTTCGTGGTGATCGATGAGCAGCACCGCTTCGGGGTGGTGCAGCGTGCCAGGCTTTGGGAGAAGAACCGGCAGCCACCGCATGTGCTGGTGATGACCGCCACCCCCATCCCGCGAACATTGGCCATGACGGTCTATGGCGACCTGGATGTGTCGGTGATCGATGAGCTGCCACCCGGACGCAAGCAGGTGCAGACGCTGCATCGCTACGACAAAAAGAGGGGCGCACTCTACCAGTTCATTCGTGAGCAGATCGTGCAGGGACGACAGGTTTACATTGTTTACCCGCTGATAGAGGAGAGCGAGACGCTGGACCTGAAGAACCTGGAGGAGGGGTACCTGCATATCCGGGAAGCCTTTCCGGAATTCAGTGTCTGCAAGATGCATGGTCGGATGAAAGCGGCAGAAAAAGAGGAGGTGATGCGTCGGTTTGTAAACAATGAGGCACAAATAATGGTCTCCACCACCGTCATTGAGGTGGGGGTGAACGTACCCAACGCCACTGTAATGGTGATCGAGAGCGCCCAGCGCTTCGGTCTCTCGCAGCTGCACCAGCTGAGGGGCAGGGTGGGGCGCGGTGCGGACCAGTCTTACTGCATCCTGATCACTCCATACGAACTCTCAGCCGACACCCGCAAGCGGATAGAGATTATGACCGGGACCAACGACGGTTTCGAGATCGCCGAGGCCGATCTGAAGCTGCGGGGACCGGGTGACCTGGAGGGTACGCAGCAGAGTGGCGTTCCTTTCAACCTGCATATCGCCGACCTGGTGCGGGACAATGCCATCCTCTACCGGGCTCGTGAGATCGCGGAAAAGATAATCGACCGGGATCCGCATCTGGCGCAACCGGAACACCTGGTGCTGAAGCAGCAGCTGAGCCGGCTGGCCGGTAATCGGTACGACTGGGGCCGGATCAGTTAACCCCTTGTGATCTCCTCTTTCTCAGCATCCCAGTACATCGTGCGTCCCTCAAGATAGGCACGGGTGCCCATGTGGGCCGTGATCGCCTCTTCAAAGCCGCGGTCGATGTTACAGGAGGGTTGTTGTCCGCTACGGATGCACTCCAGCCACTCACGCAGATGGAGATAGGTGGTATTGTACCGTTTCCCATCCACATAAGAGTAAAGCAATCCCCGTTCAGCGAAGTAGAGCTCGGTGGCAGAGGTAACCGCATCGATGCTCTTGCCCGGCACGTAGTGGTAGAATGGCTCTCCCGGCTTGATGGTGCCGTTGTCGATTTTGTCGCGGTACTGTTCCGAACGGGGATCGATGGTGACCGTGAGGGTGTTGCCCACCTCCATGGTGGCATCGTGGCCCATGATCTTGCGGCTTCTTTTGAACTGGCTGGCCAGGGTGGCCGAGTAGAGCAGGGTCATTCCCCTGTCGGCAAATTCGAACGATGTCTGCAGCACGTCGGGCACCGTACGTCCGTCGCGGAAGAAATAGACCCCTCCTGAGGAGCTGGCAGAGGTGGGGATGCCCAGCTGCATGATCTGGTTCATGGCGTCATACTCATGCGTAAGCAGGTCACCGCTCAGACCGGTGCTGTAATCCCACCAACAGCGCCAGCGGAAGAAGCGCTCCAGGCTGAATTTGTTGCGCGGGTCGGGTCCCACATATCTGGCCAGCCCGGCAGAGGTCATGTAATCCATATACTCTTTCACCCGTTCCGGGTCACCTTCAAACTGTTGCCAGTCGATGGTCTGCGGGTTGGCATCGGGGTGGATGGGGTAGACCCATGCTCCGTTGGGATCGTTGCGGTTGGTGCCTGTCTCGATCAATGTGACCGGCCCCAGCAATCCTTTATTCACGATCTCGCGAGCTCTGGAATAAGCCTCCACCTGCCTGTTCTGGTGTCCCAGCTGGAAGATGATGCCGCTCTTTTTCACTCCATCACGCAGGGTATAGGTCTCCGGCACGGTCCAGGTCATCGGCTTCTCCAGGTACACATGCTTGCCAGCCAGGGCGGCATCGAGTGCCATCTGACCAT
Organism: Proteiniphilum sp.; assembly: GCA_011620695.1. GTDB lineage: Bacteria > Bacteroidota > Bacteroidia > Bacteroidales > Dysgonomonadaceae > Proteiniphilum. The sequence goes on along the minus strand of WOYT01000100.1, from coordinate 21,951 downwards.
GCCAGTGGTCGGGGGCGGCGATCACCACTGCATCCACATCGTCGGCTGCAAGCAACTCCCGGTAATGGCGGTATCGCCTGGGTGCTGTGCCATAGGTTCCGTTCAACCCTTCGCGGTGGATATTGGCTCCTGCGGCAATCGCTTCCTCCGCATGCACGTCGAAGATGTCGCAGACAGCGGTGATCACCACCTTCAGATCCTCCTGTTCCCGGAAGTCGCGGTAACGGTTATCGGAGCTGTTCTGTTTGTTCGCCTGTTTCAACTCCTCCACATATTGGGGGGTGGCGAAACCGAGGGCGATCATCAGCTGCTTGCCCCGTATCCCCGACCCGATGATCCCCAGCCGGATGGTTTTTCCGTCGGGAGAGAGCGGGGTGAGGGGTGATACTTCGGAGTTGAAATGAAACATATCGGCTGAGGTGATGTTCCGCAACTCCTGTTTTCTTTTGCTATATACACCGTAAGCCATGGCACCCAGCACCGGCACCGTTGCCAGTGCCTTGATGGCATCTCTTCTGCCCTGAGAGACTGGTTTCTGATGGGCATGCTCCTGATTGCTTGCCTTTTCGTTCGGGTTGATATCTTTTTCGCTCATTTGGATTTGTTTTTATAAATGATTCTGTCTATACCGATCCTCTTTGCCGAGGGAAAGAGAGCGAGCACGACCACAGCAGCCAGCATCACCAGGTTCTTGTCCACCCAAAGGTAAGAGCCTTCGGTTGGCAACAGGTATTCTGCCTGCAGCAACGGCGGATGGGAGAGATAGTAGAGTATCAGAAAAATTGCCGCACCCATGTAACCCGCTTTCTCGAACAATCCCAGGATCAGTAGCAGTCCCACCAGTGTGAGTCCCCAGATATTGATGAAATCGGCCGCAGCCAGCAGACCGGGATTTTCAGCGATCATCCTGAAGAGCGGCGCAAACAGACCCTGTGAGTCCATCAGGTACCCATAGGCGGTCCATTTGGGTGTTAAAACTTTGGCCAAACCCTCATAAAGGAAATACCAGCCGATCAATACTCTTAATATCACGAGTCCATAAAGCTGTATGGTTGAATAGTTGTACCCTCTTTTACTTCTCATGCGTTCTTTTATTTATGATGGATATATGCCGACCTGAATTTTCGTAATTTGATTAAAATGCCACAAAGATAATCATTCTTGTTCTAAACTGTACAAAAGGTCCTCTCTTTGCTGCCTGAAAAAAACTTTCGATTGTGGGATGCGGCTGCCTGGCCGGTAGTGCCCACCCTGCAGAATAATGTCTCTTCCCGATTGGTGATCGGAACCGATCAATTGAGTGCAATGCTGATACCTCCCGACAGCCAGAAGCCTGGTTGCGGGATATTGCCGATATCGACATGGGTGTTGTTGAACAGGTTGTTGGCATCCAGGTAGAGATCAGTTTGCCCCAGCTGGTAGATCGCTTTCAGGTCGATGATGGAGTAGGGGAGGTAACTCACCCGTTCACCCGGTTGGCCGTCACTGTAACGGATGTAGCTACCTGCCCGCTCCTGCCAACGAAAATGCCAGGAGAGGGAGAGGTTGCCCGTCAGCTGGTGATGGAGGGCTGCCGTAAATTTATGTCGGAGGTGGTTCAGCGTGTAGTTGGAGATCAGATTGTCATCCACCCTCTCCTGTTGCAGGTAGAGATAACCGGCTTTGAAAGCTGTAAATGGTTGATTCGTTCCCAGCCACTCTCTCAGGTCAAGCTGCAGACCGGTCTCAACCCCTTTTTTGTGGATTCGGGTGTGGTTCGTCGACTCCCATAGCGCTTCGGGCGATGATTTCACCCAGTCGATCATGTTACGCCCTTCCATGTAGAATGCTGCAAGGTTTACTTTCACCACCGGGTGGGAGTAACGGAATCCTGTTTCCAGTGCCTCCGACTCTTCTGCTTTCAGATTGCTGTTGCCGACATGCGTGGCGGTGGTATAGTAGAGATCGGTGAAGGTGGGCATGCGGCCGGCTCTGTTCCAGGAGGCGTAGAGTGTAAGATGCCTGGTGGCCCGCAGCGATGTGTTCAGCGCGGGATAAAAATCATATTGGTTTGCCACAGCAGTATGGTGTTGCAGCAGGCCGCCCATTGAGAAAGTGAGATTGCGGACGATGAGGTTGTGTTCCAGGTGAAAGCTGATGCTGCTGCGGTTGTCTGCTTTGCTGTATTTCCCGATGGGTTCCTCCATCGGCTTGCCCAGCACGTTGCTCAGGATGCCTTCGTTCCGGAACTCACCGCCGAAGCTGGTGATGCCCAGGGCAGAGGCATATTGCATGTTGAGGTTCATTCCGAAGAGATCACTGCGGTGGTAGTTGTGCTCCTTGTACCAGTCGGGGCGGTTGGGAGTGCCGTCGCGGATCAGCTGAAATTCGTCATAGTGGCGGCTCCAGTATAGCTGTGGAATCATCTTCAGTTTTCCCGTTGTCTCCCCGCCAAGCGAAATGAAAAGCGATTTTGTATCATCGAACTGGTCGGGATAGGCGGCGCTATAGAAGGTGTTGGCACCATATGCCTTGTCGTTCATTCCGGCCTGTAAATCGATGTGTGATCCCTCGATTTCAAAACGACTCTGCCATATGAGGTTGGAGATCTTGTAGTCGCTGTTCCGGATATAGCCATCGGAGCGTTTGTAGCCGACCGAGAGCCTATGCAACTGGTTCCTTTTCCTGTAAGCCCCCCTTGCTTCTGTTCCAAAAAGCCCGTGCATACCTCCTTCCAGTCTGACCGATGCACCCGATGCATTGTCTTTTTTCGTGATGATGTTGATGCCCCCGGAGAAGGCAGCGGCACCGTAGATCAGTGAGGAGGGGCCCTGCACGATCTCGATGCGTTCTATATCGGAGAGGTTGATGGGGAGGTCAAAGCTGTAATGACCTGTCTGGGGATTGGTGAGATTGACACCATTGAGGAGGATGGCTGTCTGATCGAATGATCCGCCGCGAAGAGAGATGTCCGCCTGTACGCCGTGCGGTCCGCGTTGCTGGATATCGGCTCCTGCTGCATATTGCAAAAGATCTTCAATACTGCGTACGGGAGCCCGCTCAATTTCACCTGCCGGGATCACCGTGACCAGCCTGGCTGTCAGGTTGAGTGGCAGTGCTGCCTTGGAAGCGGTGACCACCACCTCATCCAGCTCTGTGGGGGGGATGGTGTCTTCAGGCATTTCCAGTCGGATCACCTCGGTCGGGTTTACCAGTGCCGCGTGGGCGCTTAACAGCGTGCTACCGCTCAGTACGCCGATGGTGACCACCTTGTGGAGACTGTTGAAGACGCTGTAGGACTTGCGTGCAAATCGCCGGAAGCGAAACGACATCGAACGCTTGGTTGTTGGTCTGTTCATTCTGTTCATTGATTGGTTCATTTTAAAAATTACCCGTCAAAGATACAGACTAAAAAGCGAAAATGGAAAAATGGACATTGCCATAATGGCGGCACTCCCTGAAGTGAGGCAGCTGCGAGAAGTCATGCTTGACGGAATGCTCCATGACGAAGAATCCACCCTCTTTCACCAGCTCTTTGCGGATGATGATCTCCGGGATCTTCTCCAGATCAGGCAGATCGTAAGGGGGATCGGCAAAGATCAGGTCGAACGGTTGGGTGACATGCTGCAGATATTTGAACACATCTGTTCGTATGAGGAACAGCTCTTTGGCTCCCAGCAGCTCCTGTGTCTTGCAGATAAAACGATAGTGAAGCGGATTCTTCTCCACACCCACCACATAGGAGGCTCCACGTGAGATCAGTTCAAAGGCGATGCTCCCGGTGCCGGTGAAGAGATCAAGTGCCGTGAGATCATCCCATTCCACCAGGTTGTTGAGCACGTTGAAGAGACCCTCCTTCGCGAAATCGGTGGTGGGGCGGGCCTTCAGGCTGGCAGGTACCTGAATACGCCGTGATTTGTATTTGCCGCTGATTATTCGCATAAGGTTGCCAGGGTATCGGTAGGTAATTGAAGCAGGATCTCCTCTTTGACTTCCACTGGAGGATCTATCTCCACCTGCTCCACGTTGCGTATCAATTTTCTCAGTATCTCCACTGTTTCCTTTTGCCCTGAGAGCTCTCCCGACAAAAGGAGCCTGTCGGCAGACTGGTTGAGCCCCAGTTTCTCCCATACACTGGCAAGGTAAAAGGTGGTGTCGTGGATGTTGACCGCCGGGAAAGTGTTGGCTGAGAGCAATCTGTCATCGGCGAAGCAGATAATGGTCACTTCCTGGTCGTGAAAATCTGCAAAGCAGCTCTTTTTCCCCTCCGGATCTCTGCGGGTGTGGAAGAGCCGCAGCAGCGTCCCGGTATGATGCTGGAAGACGGGATTCCACAGGTTGCGCGAGAGGAATGCGTGCAGCTCTTCTTCCAGATTGTAGATGATATGGTAAGCCCCCTCATGGAAATGGTCGGTCAACAGAGTCCCATCCGGTTGATGGAGGTTGAATTGGAACAACTCTTTCACCTTTTTCCTGTCGTAATATGCTTCCGGCACCAGGGTGTAGTGGGGTGAGACAACAGTGACCGATGTCTTTTTGAAAGGCTGACTGAAGAATCCCAGGTCGAAGATCATTTTCTTGATGTGATCGGTGCGCGAGAGCCTGTTCCCAAGCGGCGTGCCCTGATGGTGAAAGACCGACGGATCGTTGCTGCTGTGAATGCAAAAAGAAAATCCATTCGGCGCGAGCCGAATGGATAAATTGTATTCTTCCGAATGGGCCAGGTCAATATTTTCCGGTAGAAACATAGCGATGGTTGCCTGGGGATAACAATTATTCCCAGTTACCGGCATTGTTGTTGGCTACTTCAAGCGATCCCACCTGCAAGCCAGGGTACTTGTTACCCGGACGGTCGAGCACCTCCTGGATCTTCTGATCGAGCAATTTCTTGTTGAGGTCACCCAGGAAAGTACGGAAATGGGCCTTGGCCTCAAACACCTGGATGGGATAACCCGAGGCGGTGATCAGCGAATCTACGGCCATCTCGAACTCAGCTCCCTTCCCATAGGGTACATATCGCAGTGAATCGATGCTGAAGCGTGTTCGGTTGGGATACAAGACCTCCACTGCAGGGGAGAAAATAGTGTCTCTCACCAATTGGGGCGCATTTTTGGTGTCATCCCACAATCCGGCTGCTTTGATGGCTGCTTCGTTCCCGCTACGGATGATCTGCATGGCCTTTTCTTCTGTCATTCCTGCTTCCAGCTGTTCTTCGCTGAGGTCTCCCTCTTTGACCAGGGTGGCAATCTTGCCATCTTTCACAAAATTAATCAGCGTGTCGAAACTGCCGGTGTAGGAGCCGGTCTGAGCACGAAGGGCAACCTGTGCGGTACGGATGTCAATCAGCCGCTGAATAACAGCTCTCTCGCGTTTCTCCACCTCTGCATTAAAATCAATCGGACCCTGGATGCTTTTCCAGCAGAGATAAGCTAAAAGAACAATGGCTATTGCTAGAAGCACTCTCATTACAACTTTCATGGACTTTTCTTTTTTAATATTTATATTGTTTTTGGTTTGATCTCCTCATTTTGATTACAAATGTAGAAAAAGAAAAAGAATTGTGCTACTTTTACAGGAAAAATAACCAAAAAAAATGATCAATCGTTTCTTTCTTGAGAAAATCAGCGACAATTTCCCGTTCTCTTTTACAGATGACCAATTGGCGGCACTGGAGCATATATCCGATTTTCTTTTTTCAGGGATGAATGATCAGATTTTTTTACTGACAGGATATGCCGGCACTGGGAAATCATCGCTGATAGGGAGCCTGGTGAAGACGCTTTCAGCCTTTGGTCAGAAAACGCAGCTGCTGGCGCCTACCGGTCGTGCGGCCAAGGTCTTCTCCACCTATGCCTCCCATCCGGCTTACACCATCCACAAGAAAATCTACCGGCAGGAGCGGTTTGGAGAGGGGACACCTCATTTTTCTCTGAGCGAGAACCTGCATACCCATACGCTCTTTATTGTTGACGAAGCCTCAATGATCCACAATGAGCCGGCCGATTACACACTGTTCGGTACGGGCCGGCTGCTGGACGACCTGATTGCGTATGTCTATGGTGCTGAGGGGTGCCGGCTGATGCTCATCGGCGACAATGCACAGCTTCCGCCGGTGAAGCAGCTTACCAGTCCAGCTCTCGACAGGGAGGTGTTGCGTTCCTACTCGCTTCAGGTGATGGAGGCTACCCTCACCGGAATTGTGCGGCAGGCGGAGAGTTCCGGAATCCTTTACAATGCCACCATGCTACGCAATGCGCTTCTTTTCAAGGAGACTGAACAGTACCCCAAACTGAGGGTGGAAGGATTCTCCGATGTGCGGCGCATCAACGGCATGGATCTGATTGATGAGATCGGCGATGCCTACCGTCGCGACGGGGTGGAGGAGACCATCGTCATTTCACGTTCCAACAAACGGGTGAACGCTTACAACAACGGCATCCGCAACAGGGTGCTCTTTCGTGAGGAGGAGCTCTCGGCGGGTGACATCCTGATGATCACCCGGAACAATTATTTCTGGGCAGCCGGCTATGAGCACCTCGACTTCCTTGCCAACGGCGAGTTTGTGGAGGTGGTCAGAGTAAGGGGTGAGGAGGAGATGTATGGTTTTCGGTTTTGCAACGTGCTGCTCTTTCACCGCGACTATGAGATTGAGTTTGAAGCAAAGATCCTGCTCGACGCACTTCACACCGAGGTGCCTGGTCTCACCCGGGAACAGCATGAGTGCCTCTTTACCGCCGTGATGGAGGATTATGCAGAGATAACCCAGAAACGGAAAAAATATCTCAAGGTGAAGGAGAATCCCTATTTCAATGCCCTGCAGGTAAAGTATGGATATGCTGTTACCTGTCACAAGGCGCAGGGGGGAGAATGGAAGAATGTGTTTCTCGACCTGGGTTACATTCAGCAATCCTACATGGGTGATAATTTCTACCGTTGGCTCTATACCTCCGTGACCCGCAGCTCCCAAAAGCTCTATCTTGTGAATTTGCCCGATGATTTTGTGGAGCTTCCCAAAATATAACTACATTTGCATGTGACAGGAGGGAGTACTAAAATGATGCAGGTAGTTCATCCAATGAGGTGCGATCCAAAAGTGTTGTGTATGAGAGACGACAGAAAAGAGATGATGGAACAGTTGCTCCATGCTGTTCGGCAGTTGGAGGAGAAAGTGAGCCGTGCCTGTGAGAATGAAACAGTCTCATTCTCATTTTTCAACGAGTCATTTGACAGGCTACAGCATATCTCCCGTTTGCTTCAGCAATTGCAATCGATGCAGATCGATGAGTTGAAACAACAGATGCAGCGGTTGGTGGATGTGCTGTCTGAAAGGACAGTACCGGAGACAAAGGAGGCAGATGCAGTTGAGACCCGTGAAGAGAAGGTGAGCCCGGAGCGGAAAGAGCGGGTAGAGCTGCCCGGTTACAGGAATCCCCGGTTGAATGAATCCATCCATGCAAACGATTCTAAAGCGGTGCAGGAGAGCACGCTTAAGGAGGAGGCACCGGGCATCACCTCACTGAACGATGTGATACAGGCCCCTCCCTCTCTGCTCGACCTGAAGAGGGGGATCAGTCTGAACGATCGTTTTTTGTTTCAACGGGAGCTGTTTCACAACAACCGGGAGGAGATGAACGGTGTGATGATTCGTTTGGGTGCCTTTGAGAGCTATGAAAAGGCTGAGGAATACCTGAGAGCGCGCATGGATTGGGATTTCGATCAGCCTGTTGTTCAGGATTTTCTCCGGCTCATTAAAAAAGGATTTGCATAACCAGCAGGTAACAAAATGGGTAAACTCTATCTCATTCCTACTCCCATAGGTAATCTTGAAGATATCACCATCAGGGCCATCAACCTGCTCAAGAGGTGTGACCTGATCCTGGCAGAGGATACCCGTACCAGCGGCTTCCTGTTGAAGCATTACGAGATCAACACACGGATGCAGTCCTACCATAAGTTTAACGAGCACCAGGCAGTGGATCACCTTGTGGATCGGCTCAGGGCGGGGGAGCAGATCGCACTGATATCGGATGCCGGCACCCCCTCCATCTCTGATCCCGGCTTTCTGCTGGTCAGGTCATCTATCGAGGCCGGTGTTGATGTGGAGTGCCTGCCCGGAGCTACTGCTTTCGTGCCTGCTTTGGTGGAATCAGGATTACCGTGCGATCGTTTCTGTTTCGAGGGTTTCCTGCCCCAGAAGAAAGGACGACAGACCAGACTCAAACAACTGGCTGAGGAGCATCGTACCATGATTTTTTATGAGTCGCCCTACAGGGTGGTGAAAACCCTTACCCAGCTTGCAGACCATCTGGGAGGAGAACGTCAGGCATCCGTTTCGCGGGAGATTTCAAAGCTCTTCGCTGAGACGGCAAGAGGAACGCTGGAGAGTCTGGTCACCCATTTCACCGATCAGGAGCCGCGGGGTGAGTTTGTCATCGTGGTCGCGGGTAAGTAAACAGGGTGAGCAAACTATTTGCAGTAAGTGGTTGTTTAATGTAAAGATAAAGATCAAAGTTATGAGAAAGAACTGGGTTTTGTTACTGGTCATGGGACTCATGGTGGTTTCATGTACAAATGTGAAAGAATCGAAGGAGTATAAGGAGCTCCAGGCAGAGCGAGATTCGCTGCTGATGCATTCTGCCGGTGTAGAATCGGAGGCAGCCGAGATGATGTCGGTGATCAGCGAGGTGGAAGCCAATTTTGCCAAGATCAGGGAGGCAGAAAAATACATTGCCACCCAGTCGGCGCAGGGAGGAGAGATGACGCAGGATACCAAGCAACGGGTGCAGGAGAACTTCAAAATGATCAACGAGATCCTGCAACGCAACAAGGAACAGCTGGAAGAGCTCAACAGGAAGCAAAGCGCCGGAAACAAGGAGATCGCTACGTTGAAGAATACCATTAACCGGCTCAATGAAGAGATGCGTGAGAGCAGCAATCGACTGGTGGCGTTGCAGGAAGAGCTGGCAAGGAAAGATGAGCAGATTGCACTGCTCGCTGAGGATGTGACAGCGCTGGCTCAGGAGGCTGAACAACAGTCTGCTATCATCCGGGAGCAGGAAAAGACGCTGCATACTGCTTATTATGTGTTTGGTACTGCCAGCGAGCTGAAAGAGCAGAAGATCCTCTCCGGCGGGTTTCTGCGGCAGACGCGGGTGTTACAGGATACCTTCAATAAGGATTATTTCCTGAAGATTGATATCCGGGAGGTGACGGAGATTCCACTTTATGCTCCCAACGCGAAGTTGTGGTCCACCCATCCCGAAGGAACGTATGAGTTTGTGAAAGGTGACGACGGGAATCTCACTTTTGTGATCACCGATACACAGCGCTTCTGGAGCCTTACCAAATATCTGATTATCGAAGTAAGCTAACCGAAGAGGAGACTCTGGTCACAATCATTCAAATATTATTGTCGTGTCGCGGAGTGAAGAGAGATCACTCCGTGACTGTTTCGTGCCATGCCATATCAAAATCTGTTTATCGACCTGGATGATACCCTGTGGGATATTCACCGCAATGGGAGGGAGTGCCTTGAGGAGATCTATCACGATTACGGTTACGGGGCGTTCTATCCCACTTTTGAGGAATACTACAATGTGTATATGCCGGGCAATAACCGTCTCTGGGCGTTGTACCGGCAGGGGGAGATTCGTAAGGAGGAGCTCATCGTTGAGCGGTTCCTGGCGCCCGTACGTCCGTTTGGTATCACCGACCCTGAATATGCAAAACGTCTGAGCGATGACTTCCTGGATCGCACCACCCGCAAAACGAGGCTGATTGAAGGAGCCATGGAGCTGCTTGATTACCTGCGTCCCAAATACCGCCTGCATATTCTCTCCAACGGCTTTCGCGAGGTACAGTACAGGAAGATTGAAAATTCAGGATTGACATCCTACTTTCACAAGATCATCCTGTCGGAAGATGCCGGCAGCAACAAGCCCCATCCCGATATGTTCACCTATGCCCTGAAAAGCACCAACTCACGGCGCGACCAGACCGTGATGATCGGGGATAGCTGGGATGCTGACATCGTGGGTGCCCGCAACAGCCGTATCGACCAGATATGGTTCAATCCCAAGGGTGAGCCCGCTACAGATTTTCAACCCACATTTACGGTCGGTAGTCTTGCAGAGATCAGGGAGATTCTCTGATCCACCGACAATGAACAGGCTTTACGCCGGTACCTGTTTTGAAACGCTGACGCGCTGCTCACCAGTTCACAGCTGAGCGGCGCAACGGCATGGTCATGCAGCGGGGACCACCGCCACCCCGCGGCAGCTCCGATCCCTCGATGGTGATCACGCAGCGCTCCGCGGCTGTGAGCGTGTAGCTGCCATTGGTCACCTCAGCGGCACTCACCACCCGGAACCCATGCTTGCTGAGCTCCTCCAGTGTGTGCACGTTTCGCGCGTAGGAGAGCACCTTGCCTGGTGCGATTGCCAGGAAATTGGCGCCACTGTGCCACTGCTCCCTCTCCTGATCCCAGTCGTCAGCCTTGCCACCGCACACCACTGGCTCCAGGTCGATACCCAGCTTGCGCAGCAGGCTTAGGATGCCACTGACAGCGTTGATTCTTGAGACCCTGCCGTTGTCGATCTGGATGTGAACCGTCTGGTACCGCGAGCTGTCCATGATCAACGGCTTATAGACCATTGCCTTGTCCCGGTCGAGCATGGTGAAGACCATGTCAAGATGGATAAATGACTCAGGCGATTCGGGTAGCTGCTGCACGATCACATGTTTTTTCCCGGAACTGTTTTTACAGAACTCCTTCACCAGCATGTCGATGCCCTGCGTGCTGGTCCGCGATCCGTTGCCGATCAGCAGGATATCCTCTCTGATCACCAGCAGATCTCCTCCCTCGATCTTCACCTCCGGGTTGTGTTGCGACAACTCGTAGCTGTTCAGCCTGTTGCCCTCAAAAAAGAGACCACTGTTGAAAATGGCATCCATGATCAATGCCTCCCGCATGCGCACACTGTTGGCCATCTTGCATATCAGCGCATTGTTGCCGATCACCGCCGATGCATCGCGTGTGAAGTAGAAATTATAGAGTGGCTTGAGGGCGTAATACTCCTCCCGCAGGAAGTCGGTAAGGGTGCTGATCTTCAGGGGGAGGCCTTCGATCAGAATACCGGCGAGTGTACCTGCTGGCAGGTTGATCAGGTAATCATAATAGTCAGGCACCTGTTCAGCCGCACAGATCTTTCCGATCAGTTTTCTTTTGTGCGCCTCCGAGGCCAGCAGTTTTGTCAGCAGGTCTGTTACCTTGTGTACGGTTGAATATTTCTGCAATACCCCCAGCAACTGGTCATATTCCCTGCGGGCAATCGACAGGTTTAAGATGTCGCTGTAAAGTGCTCTCTGTGCGTTGCGGGGTGTCATATTCTCCACCTCTGCACCCGGGTAGTGCATCAGCACCGCCTCCAGCGTCCCAATCTCCGATTGTACCGCCAGGGGTAATGGTTGATTCTCTTTCATCATCTCATTTTTAAAACAAATATATACAAATTGCGATAATCACCAACATTTATTCACGAAAAGAGTACTTTTTTTACAGGAAGTAGCACTCGTTTCTCTTTTTTTTATATATTTGAACTTTGTGTCTTTCTGCCATCCTGTCTTTCTTTCGGTTTCACCGTTTGATCTGCCGGCAGCGGAGATTCACATCTTACCGCAGTAAATCAGAGGGGATTCATACATGGGACAGATTACCTTAAAGGATATCGCAAAAGCACTCAACTTGTCACCATCCACCGTGTCACGGGCCATGAAGAATCATCCCGCCATCAGTGAGGAGACACGTAGGTTGGTGCAGAGCTATGCCGCGGAACACAGGTACAAGCCCAACACCCTGGCCATGCAGTTGCGCACCAACAAGAACAACACCATCGGGGTGATCGTGCCGCAGATCGTACACTATTTCTTCTCCACCGTGTTGTCGGCTATCCAGCAGGAGGCGGAGAATGAGGGCTACAATGTGCTCTTCTGTCAATCTAACGAGGATTACCAACGTGAGGTGCGAAGTGTGGAGACGCTGCTCGATGCCCGTGTATGCGGTATTTTAGCCTCCCAGTCGAAGACAACCGAAAAATTTGATCATTTTCAGGAAATAATTGATAACGATGTTCATCTGGTTTTCTTCGATCGTATCTGCACCGGTATCAACACCGACAAGGTGGTGGTCGATGATTACGTGGGAACTTATCATGCGGTGGAGCACCTGATCCAGACAGGATGCCGGCGGATAGCATTCCTGGGGGCCACCCCCATCTTGCCCATTGCCAACAACCGTAGGATGGGATATGAAGATGCACTGCGCAAATACAGACTGCCGGTGGAGGACCGGATGAGCAGGATCTGCGATACGGTGGAGCTGGCGCGCATAGTAGTGCCTGAGATGCTGAAACTGCAACCGGTGCCGGATGCCTTCTTTTGTATCAATGATGAGGTTGCATCTTCATGTATTCAGATTGTCAAAGCTGCCGGCTATCGCATCCCGGATGACATCTCGGTGTGTGGTTTCACCAACAGCTACCTCACCGAGGTGACCGATCCCACCCTGACGAGTGTCGATCAGCACGGCTTTGAGATGGGTCTTACCGCTGCCCGGCTGCTGATCAACCGCATCGAGGGTAAGGAGACCAAGCAGGGAGTGGTGAGCCGTCTGATCAAGTCGGACCTGGTGGTGAGGCGGTCCACACGGTAACTCCCTCATGCATACGATTGCACAAAAAAAAGGAATGTTCGCGGCTGAGGAAGTCACCCCGGCCGGGAATATGCTCTATATTTGCCTATTCCATAAACGTTTGAATCTTTTCAACGCTTAAATCAACTGAGATCAAAACGCATCATCCACATGAAGAAGAGACACCTTTCCTTTTGGGAGATCTGGAACATGAGTTTCGGGTTTCTGGGTATTCAGTTTGGTTTTGCCCTCCAGAATGCCAATGTAAGCCGTATTTTTGAGACCCTGGGTGCACGGGTGGAGGATATCCCCATCCTCTGGATTGCCGCACCCATCACCGGCCTGATCATTCAACCGATCATCGGTCACCTGAGCGATAGCACCTGGACCCGCTTTGGGCGCCGCCGGCCCTATTTCATGGTCGGAGCCCTCCTTACCACGCTGGCACTGTTCTTTATGCCGAATTCCCCCTCCCTGTGGATCGCTGCCGGCATGCTCTGGATCATGGATGCCTCCATCAACATCTCCATGGAGCCTTTCAGGGCATTTGTCGGTGACAATCTTCCTTCCGAACAGCGGACAATGGGATTTGCCATGCAAAGCTTTTTTATCGGAACCGGGGCCGTGGTGGCTTCGGCGTTGCCTTATATCCTTACCAACTGGTTCCGTGTACCCAACACGGCAGCGGAGGGGATGATCCCGCTGTCGGTGAAGTTCTCTTTCTATATTGGCGGTGTGGTGCTCTTCCTCTCAGTGCTCTACACGGTGCTCACCTCAAAGGAGTATTCGCCGGAGGAGCTGGCTGCCTTTGAGGAGGAGAAAGAAAAGATGAGTGGGGTGAAGAACGTTCCAAAAACAGCGATCACCTCCGGTCAGTTTCTGCGCAACGGTCTCATATGGACCCTGGTGGGAGCTGCTGCCACGTTGTTGATCTACATATCCTCTCTCGGGGAACAAAACGGACAGCTCTATATCGTGGGAGGGTTGTTGATGGTTTTTGGCATCATCCTGCTGCTCTCCGGTGTGATTACCAAACACTCATCCAGGGCAAACGGTATGGTGGCGATCATGAATGACCTGCTTCATATGCCCAAAACCATGGGGCAGCTGGCGGTGGTGCAGTTCTTCTCCTGGCTTGCCTTTTACGCCATGTGGATCTATACCACACCCGCCATCACACAGCATGTGTACGGTACCACCGACTCCAGCAGTGAGCTTTACAACCAGGGTGCCAACTGGGTAGGGGTACTCTTCGCCGTTTACAATGCGGTCTCAGCCATCAGTGCTTTCCTGTTGCCCGCACTGGCACGACAGATTGGACGCAAGGCGACCCATGCCATCGCGCTCTCGCTTGGGGGCGTAGCATTTATCTCTCTCTTCTTCATTCGTGAACCGCAGTTGCTGCTCCTTCCCATGGTGGGTGTGGGCTTTGCCTGGGGGAGCATCCTCTCCATGCCTTATGCCATTCTTACCGGCTCGCTGCCGGCAGATAAGATGGGCACCTACATGGGGATCTTCAATTTCTTCATCGTCATCCCACAGATCCTGGCTGCCAGCATCCTGGGCTACATCACCAGTGAGCTGTTCGGGGGACGGGTGATCCTCACCCTGGTGCTTGCCGGTTGCTCGCTGATCCTGGGCGCCCTGAGTGTCTTCCTGGTGCAGGATAGAGACGATGTTTACAAACTGCAGAAAAAGAACAACTGAACAATTCAAAAAAATATGAAGAAAATTCTACGCTGCTTCCTGCTCGTCACCCTGTTGGTGTCGTGCGGAAACAAAAACAGAGAAGCAGTACCGGCAACTGCGGATGAAAATGTCCGGCCCGAATGGGTCTATGATGCGGTGCTCTATGAGGTCAATACGCGACAGTACACCCCGGAAGGTACTTTCACTGCCTTTGCACAGCACCTGCCCCGTCTCGGTGAACTGGGTGTCGATATCCTCTGGTTTATGCCCATTCAGCCGATCGGAGAAAAAGACCGGAAGGGCACCCTCGGGAGCTACTACTCCATCAGCAATTACACCGCGGTCAACAGTGAGTTTGGTACATTGGATGATTTCCGGGCAGTGGTAGATCAGGCGCACAGGCAGGGGATGAAAGTGATCCTCGACTGGGTGGCCAACCATACTTCGCGCGATGCGGTGTGGGTGGGAGCCCATCCCGACTGGTATGTGCGGGACAGCCTGGGTGAGCTGAGCGTGATGTACGACTGGACCGATATCGCCCAGCTCGATTACAGCAAGCCGGAGATGCGTGCCGCGATGATTGATGCAATGATGTACTGGATCCGTGAGACCGGTGTTGACGGCTTTCGTTGTGACGTTGCCGGTGAGATACCAACCGATTTCTGGAGTGCAGCCAAAGACTCCCTTACTGCCTTGAACCCGGATATCTTTCTGCTTGCCGAGGCGGAGAAACCGGAGTTGAACGAGTCGCTGTTCGATGCCTTTTATGCCTGGGATTTCCATCACCGGATGAACGCGGTGGCACAGGGCGTGGAGAATGTGGATTCACTGCGGGCATCGTTCGCCCGGATGAGCGATCGTTTTGCACCACACGCCATTCCGATGTTCTTCACCTCCAACCATGATGAGAACTCCTGGAACGGTACCGAGTTTGAACGGATGGGGGAGGCGGCACGCAGCTTTGCCGTGCTCACATACATGCTGCCGGGAATGCCGCTGATCTACAGTGGTCAGGAGGTCGGCTTCAACCGGAGGCTGGCTTTCTTTGAAAAAGATGAGATTGATTGGAGCGACCCGGATGATTTCAGCTCTTTCTATGGCGGTCTGAATCGCTTCAAGCAGGAACAGAAGGCGTTGCTGGCACCCGATCGCAGCGGTGTGATGAGCGAGATTGCGAATGACCGGCCGGCGTCGGTATGGTCCTTCCGCCGGATGAATGAAGGGGATGAGGTGGTTGCTCTGCTCAACCTCAGCGATGAGAGCGTTGATGTAACCTTCGAACAGCCTGTGCCGGGTGACGGTTATCGTCTCTTTCCTGACGGGGAGGAGGCAGATGCTGCCAAAACAATGCAGCTCCAACCGTGGGAATACAGGATCTATTACAAGTGATAGGTGCAGAAGCAAGCAGGTTCGTTAATTTGACAAAAAAACCCGGGCAACGTCTGTCCGGGTTTCGTGATGCTCTTTATTGCAGGTAGGGTTTTAGCTGTTCTACCCAGGCATTGATTCTTTCGTCTGTCAGCTCCGGCTCGGTATCGTCGTCGAGTGGCAACCCCACGAACAGTCCATCTACCAGCGCACGGGAATATTCAAAATCATACCCCTCGGGTGATACCTGTCCCACGACCGTAGCTCCTTTCTCTTTCACGATCTCATAGAGGATACCGATGGCATCCACGAATGAGCTGGGGTAGATGGAGGCATCACCCATGCCGAAGATGGCAACGGTCTTACCGGTGAGATCCAGATTTTCCAGCTTGGGGTAAAAATCGTTCCAGTCGTCCTGCAGATCCTGTACCCCCCAGGTGGAGACACCCATGATCAACACATCGTGCGTGAGGAAGGGTTGTTCATCCCCGTCGTAGATATCGACCAGGGTGGGGGCGTAGTCAGCCATCTTTTCCGCGATCTTCTCCGCGGCTCTCTTGGTGTTTTCGGTGCTGGAACCGTAAATAATTGCGATAGATTTCATTTTGTTGTTGTCGTTACTGTGGTTACAACTCTAAACACCGGGATGATCGATTATGTTTATCCTTTCAGCTTTTTCTCCGAAAAAAGAGGGAATGTCCGAGCTGACATTCCCTCTTCCCATAGTGTAAGAGAGAAGCAGATACGTTTCTATTGGGGAAATTTGTAAAAGATCCGGAAGCTGTTGGCCGGCACGCTGACGGGCATGGTCTGGGAGTGAACCGTGATCTTCTCCGCAGGGTTGAGGTAGTTGTGCCAGTCACCCAGTTCCGGGAATGTTGTCGCCGCGGTGATGGGTGCATTGGTGAAATTACCCACCACCACCACCTTCTTTGCATTGCCAAACGAAGAGAGGGTGAGAAAACGACCTTGCTCCCAGAATGAGGGGGTCACTTTCCAGTTGAGCGTGGCGGTGGCGTTGAACAGCTCGGGATGATCGCGTCGCAGACCAATGAGCGCTGCGTAGGTGTCATAGAGCTGCTTGCGCTCCGGAACAGTGTAATAGTCCCATTTAATAGGTTTGCGTCCTGTGCGACCGTTTTCATCGATAGAAACATCATATCCCAGCTCACCGAACTGCCACACCATCTTCGGCCCCGGTACGGTGAAAAAGAAGGCGGCATTTGTTCCCAGTTGTGACATTCGCGCTCCCAGGTCGGTTTTTAAAATTCCGTTGCCCCATTGTGTCTGCTTGTAAGCAGCCCGTTCCTCGTCGTGGCTCTCCATATAACTGACTTGAATGTGGGTCGGATAGGTAGAAATCCAATAATAGTTGTTTGAAAGATCCGATCCTTCCTTATAGCCCATTGCAGTTTGACAATACTCATTATTCAGCTTATGCCACACCATCATTCCTGCATCACCCAACTCCTTTTCTTCCGATTCTTCAGCGAAATGTTCGAGGATCACCAGTGCATCCGGTTTCTCTGCTTTAATGGCATTGTTGTAATCTTTCAGAATCGCAATGCGCGAAGCGTCGTAATTGCTTGCGGTTGACTCGGTTGAAGAGCGTTGCGTGAAACCCTTGGTGAGATCGAACCGGAAGCCGTCGATGTGGTACTCCTCCAGCAGGAACTTCAGGTTGCGTTTTACAAAGTCACGCACCAAATCTGCTTCATGATTAAAATCGTGAAAGACGGAGTAAGGATGGGGTGCATCCACATTGAAATAGGGGTTGTTACCGGCTGTTTTATTGGTTGCAGCATTCCACCACATTTTGGCAAAGGGGTTGGCTCCGGTGGCGTGGTTGTAAACCACGTCAAGAATCACCGCAATGCCCCGCTGGTGGCAGGCATCAATAAACTCCTTGTACATTTTGTCTGTTCCATAAGCTTTGTCCATGGCAAAGAAGAAGGCAGGGTTGTATCCCCAGCTGTCGTTGCCGTCGAACTCCTGCACCGGCATCAGCTCGATGGCATTCACGCCGAGCGACTGCAGGTGATCCAGCTTCGTCATCACCCCGTTGATGTCACCGCTCTCTGTGAAGTCGCGCAGCAGCAATTCATAGATCACCAGGTTGTCACGCGACGGCACCTGGAAATCGGTGATCTGCCAGTTAAATGTCTCTTGCTGAATCCTGAAAACAGAAACCATCCCAATCGCTCTCTCAGGGTAGGTCATGTTCTCCGGATAGGTGGCAGCAGAGATCTGTTTGTCGTTTTCCGGATCCAGCACCTTGCGGGCGTAGGGGTCGGCCACGCGGATGGGATCCTGGCCTGTGTTGCCCAGGTAGTACTGGAAGGCATACTCTTTCGCCGGGTCGAGACCGCTGAGGGTGATCCACCAGCAGCCGGCGGCATCGTCGCGGATCATCTGCGATTTGTCGTCGTTGCTCAGCGTCCAGTTGTTGAAGTCGCCCACCACATGGGCAAAATCCTTCCGTGCGCCATACTTATCCTTGTCGTACAGGACCAGTGTCACGGTGCTGTTATCCACAATGTTGATGCCCTGCTGCAGCCCGGCAGGCATGGTCCCTGTCTTGATTGCTCCCGGTTGGAATGGTTTGTATTTGCTATCGGTGATGTTTTCAATAAAGACGTCGTTTTCAAGTCCCTTCATCGTGCCGTCGGCACTCCGGATCACGATGCCGATCTTGTTGACCGGTGTCTCGCCGGAACCAAACCATTGGCGGATGGAGGGTGAGAGCTTGATGCTCCAGGTTCTCTGTTCGCCCTCCACTTTGGTCATTTTACATTTGGCAATGTTCTCATCCCACGCTGCCGGAACATATTTCCAGGTGCCCTCGCTCACCACGCCGATGTGGATATAGACCTCACCGGTGTAGTTGTACAGCGCGGAGTTTGAAGCAGCCTTGAACCAGATGGTCAGCTCCTTGTCGGCATCGGGTGATTCGGGGCTCCAGGAAATTCCCTCTTTGATGGTGACCGGTAGTTCCGGCTCCGGCTTGGGTTCCGGCTCCGGTGTCACCACCGGGTCATCGCCGCAGGAGAGGGCGAAGAGGAGCAGCAGGAGGTAGAGAAAACTTTTTATGGGATCTTTCATTGTGTTTGGCTTTGTAACATTATAGAACGAATCAGGAGCAACTGAATAACTTATTCCAACAGCAGCACCTCTTTGGGAGAAAGGGTCAGCGTTTCATCCAGAGAAACGGTTTTGCCGGTAAGAAAATCCCTCGCACTGCGCAATCCCTGTACAGACTCCGCATAACGGTCAAGGTTTACTGTCACCTCGTTCGAGGTGCCGTTCATGAATACCAGCACCTTTTCATCACCCAGGAAGCGCTCGTAAACATACACACCTTTCTGGAGGACATAGTGCTTCATCCCGCCGCGGGCAATCACCTCGTTCTCCTGCCGCCAGTGCAGCAGCTTGCTGAGGAAGTCGAATGCCTCATTCTGCATCTCGTCGCGCCCTTCAGACGTGAACTGGTTTGTTTTATCACCGGGCCAGCCACCGGGTACATCCCTGCGGATGTCACCGTCGCTGTGGCTCTTGTTGCCGTGCATCAGCAGTTCCGTGCCGTAGTAGAGTTGCGGCGTGCCGGGCATGGTGAGCAGGAAGGTGATCGCCTGCTTCCAGCCGGAGAGCTCCTCCGGATATTTTTTCAGAAAGCGGTCGGTATCGTGGTTATCGAGGAAGCGCAACACGTTGTAGATGTCGGGATAGATAAAGTCGTAGGTCATATGGTCGTAGATACCGTGCAATCCACCGTTCCATTCGGTGGTCTCTTCGAAGAAGGCGTAATGCGAAAGGCCCATGAAACGGAAATCCATCACCGTTTTCAGCTGTGTATTGCGGGGATTCAGGGGACTGTCTTTCTGCCAGAAGGATGTTCCGATGGGGTTGTTGAGCCATGCTTCTCCCACAATATTGTAGTTGGGATACTCCTTCTCCACCGCCTCAATCCAGTCCACCATCATCTCGTAATCGGCATAGGGGTAGGTATCCTGTCGGATACCATCCACACCGGCATATTCGATCCACCAGATACTGTTCTGGATGAGGTATTTCGCCACGTGGCGGTTGCGTTGGTTCAGGTCGGGCATGGTGGGCACGAACCAGCCGTCCACCATCCTGCTCTTGTCATACTCCGATGCATAGGGATCGAAGTACATCTCCTTCATGTGCGATGTCTGTACATACTCCTCCAGGTTGTTGAACCAGTCGGGGGAGGGCACCTCCCTCATCCATGGGTGGTCGCTGCCGCAATGGTTGAAGATCATGTCCATCACCACCTTCATCCCTTTCTTATGTGCATCCTCGATCAGCTGCACATACTCCTCGTTGCTGCCGAAGCGGGGATCCACCCGGTAGTAGTCGGTGGTGGCGTAACCGTGGTAGGATCCTCCCTCCATGTCGTTCTCCAGCACCGGGTTGAGCCAGATGGCGGTCACACCCAGGTCTGAGAGGTAGTCCAGCCTGTCCGCGATACCCTTCAGGTCACCGCCGTGGCGGGCATTGGGATTGTTGCGATCCACCTTGTAGCGGGTGCGCATCGGAATCTGGTCGTTCGAAGGATCGCCGTTGGCAAACCGGTCGGGCATAATCAGGTAGAGCACGTCCGACGGGCCAAAGCTTTCGATCGCCATCCGTTCCGGGTTCCGTTCCTTCAACTCATAGGGAACGGAGATCTTTTTACTGCCACTGGTGAAGAGCAGATCGAAAGTCTCCGGAACAGCTCCGGTAAGATCGAGGTAGATCAGCAGGTAGTTGCGGTTCGGGAGCGTCACCACCTCCTTGATCGATATCTTTTCAGATGTGATGGCAGGGGTATAGTCGGCAATCCTGTCGCCGCTGACCATCAGTTGCAGTTCGGTTTCTGCCATGCCGCTCCACCAGAAAGCGGGTTCCACGCGGGGTGTTTCACCACTTGCCGTGAGGATTGAGGCTGTGAGTAAAAGAGAGAGGAGAAGATATTTTTTCATTTCTGGATTGTTCTTTTTCGTTTGATGGATGATGCAGTTCTCCCCTTTGGGAGCATCATCCGGTTTATTTTGACTGTCAGTCAAGGAAGGCATCCATCGCCTTGGTGGGACGACCGTCATCGCCCCAGGCGCTCAGTATATAATGGCTCCATGAACGGGCACCCTGTGGTTCCCAGTAAAAGACGCCCAGACCTTTCTCAGAAGGAACCTCCTTCACTTTTTTGATCACTGCCCGCAGCATATCATAGGTGTTATCCGGCAGTACGTCGATGCCGCCCACCTCCACCACCATCACCTCCTTGCCGTAACGGGAAGCCATGTCCTGCAGGTTGTTGCCCAGGTCGTCGATGATCAGGCTGTAATCGGGTTTTCCTTCCAGCCAGTAGGGGTAGAACGACATGCCGATCACATCATACTTCGCACCCTGTTGGGTGGCGTTGTCGAACCACCAGCGGAAACGGTCGTTGTTGTTCCCCTGGTCCACATGGAGCATCACCTTGCTGGAGGGACTCACCTCCTTAACGGCATCGTAGCCCCGGTTGATCAGCTGCACCAACTGCGGCCAGTTGTCGGTATGCCCTTCGGGATGGAGCATGCCGTTGGTAATCTCGTTACCGATCTGTACCCATTCCGGGGTAACGCCGATATCTTTCAGGGTGCTCATCACCCCGTGGGTGTATTGGTAGAGGGTTTCTTTCAGTTCATCGAATTCCATTCCCTCCCAAGCCTTGGGTTTGTGTTGCTTGCCCGGGTCGGCCCAGCTATCGCTGTAGTGGAAGTTGATCATTACCCGCATGCCCCATTCCTTTGCCCGCCTGGCCATATCGATCGTCTCAGCAGCGCTGCAGTGACCGCTATGGGGGTCATCGGACGGGTTCACCCAGGTACGGAGCCGGATGGCATTGATGCCGTGATCCTTCAGGATCTTGAAACATTCCTCCGGCTCACCATTGTCGTTGCGAAAGATGTAACCGCTTGCTTCCATCTGCGGCAGCCAGCTGATATCGGCCCCGCGCGCAAAGTGTGAATCAGTGACCACCTCTTCCCTGTTGTGGCTGCAGGAGGGCAGGAGCAGCAGGGTGGTGAGGAGAATCGCATAAAGGGTTTTCATTGTCACGGTCTGATTGGAAAAAGAGGTGAAAAAAGCGCGGTATGTTCACCGCGCTTTTTAACAGAGGTCTATCTCAGCAAAGCACTTGCAATGGTAGCTTTAAAAGCTGCCGGATCGGAGAGATCGAGGGT
>WOYT01000157.1 GCA_011620695.1 Proteiniphilum sp. | reverse complement strand
ATGATAAATGAATCGACAACAACTATTTGAACAGATTCAGCAGAAACAATCCTTCCTTTGCGTGGGACTGGACAGCGATATCAGGAAGATCCCGGAGCATCTGCTCGATAGCGATGACCCCCTCTACGCCTTCAACAAGGTGATCGTGGATGCCACCGCTCCCTACTGCGTGGCTTACAAGCCCAACCTGGCCTTCTATGAGAGCATGGGGGTGCAGGGGTGGCTCGCCCTGGAGAAGACGGTGGCCTACATCCGGCAGCGCTATCCGCAACAGTTTATCATCGCCGATGCGAAGCGGGGCGATATCGGCAGTACCAGCGAGATGTATGCCCACACCTTTTTCGACACAATGAAAGTAGATGCTGTGACCCTCGCACCCTATATGGGAGAGGATAGCGTGAAGCCATTCCTCCGCTACCCCGATCGGTGGGTGATCCTGCTGGCACTCACCAGCAACAAGGGGGCTGACGACTTCCAGCTGGTGGAGGACCGTGAGGGGGAGCCTCTCTTTGAGAAGGTGCTGCGCCGCTCGCAGCAGTGGGCTTCGGCCGACCAGATGATGTATGTGGTGGGTGCCACGCATGGCCGCATGTTGGAGGTGGTACGCAGGATAGTGCCGGATCATTTCCTGCTGGTACCCGGCGTGGGAGCGCAGGGCGGCTCGCTGGAGGAGGTGTGTCGTTACGGGATGAACAGTCGTTGCGGCCTGCTGGTCAATTCCTCCCGCAACATCCTTTATGCCCGCGGAGGAGAGGATTTCGCCGACGCGGCTGCAGAAGAGGCAAGGATGCTACAGCTTGAAATGAAATCGATGCTGGAACGATACCTCAAATGATCAAACGCAAAATCATCAATGACCCGGTGTTCGGATTCATCAATATCCCGAACGACTTTGTCTATGAGCTGATCTGCCATCCCAACCTGCAGCGGTTGAACCGCATCCGCCAGCTGGGGCTGGCTCCCTTCGTCTATCCGGGAGCACAACATACCCGTTTTCACCATTCCATTGGTGCCATGTTCCTGATGGATGAAGCGCTCAAAACACTCAGGGAAAAGGGGCACACCATCACCGAAGAGGAGTACAACGGGGCACTGGCAGCTATTCTGATGCATGACATCGGTCATGGCCCTTTCTCACACGTGCTGGAGCATACACTGGTCACCAATATCCATCACGAGGCGCTGTCGTTGTTGATGATGGAGCGGATGAACCGGGAGTGGCAGGGAGCATTGCAAACAGCCATCGATATCTTCACCGATCGGTATCCCAAGGCATTCCTGCACCAGCTGGTGAGCGGTCAGCTCGATGTAGACCGGCTGGACTACCTGCGTCGCGACAGCTTCTTCACCGGGGTGAGTGAGGGTAACATCGGTTCGGCACGTATCATCAAGATGCTCAACCTCAAGGATGAGCGGCTGGTGGTGGAGTCGAAAGGGATCTACTCCATCGAAAACTTTCTGATGTCGCGTCGTTTGATGTACTGGCAGGTGTACCTCCACAAGACCGCTGTGGCAGCGGAGAAGATGATGATTAACACGTTGCGGCGTGCCCGTCTGCTATCCCTCCAGGGAGAGCAGCTGTTCGCCTCCCCTTCCCTCTCCTACTTCCTGCAGAACGATCCTCACCTGGATGACTTTAAAGATGATGGTGAGGCATTGACCCGTTTCATGGAGCTGGATGACAATGATATCTGGACGGCACTCAAAGTGTGGAGCTCCCATCCTGACACGGTGCTCTCGGTGCTGAGCGAAGCGATGATCAACCGTCGCCTCTTCAGGATCGAGATCTCCGAGCAACCCTTTGATGAGGAGCGCGCGGAGGTGCTACAAAAGAGGTTCGCTGAGAAGTACCGCATCTCGCAGCAGGAGGCCGCCTGTTTCATCTCATCCGACAATCTCTCCACCGATATGTATAGCGAGAAGGATGACAGCATTGACATCCTCTACAAGGATGGGAGCGTGAAAGATATCTCCCGCGCATCCGATATGCTCAACATTGAATTGCTCTCTAAAAAGGTGGTGAAGTACTATTTCGCCTATCTGCGCGAATAGGCTCCCGGCAGAGCCGACGATCTCCTTGCTTACTTTTTTTTGGGACTTCTTTAGAAATCACTTATCTTTGCGTTCTTTGTTAAGGTTATTGAACAGTAAACTTCAATTGAACATATGAATCCTACGCAAGGGAAGAAAAAGAAGATCCGGTTGCTTTTTGTTTGTCTGGGAAACATCTGCCGCTCACCCGCAGCTGAAGGCATCATGATGGATCTCATAGAAAAAAACGGCCTTCAGGATCTGATTGAGGTGGATTCGGCCGGCACCTCCGGATGGCACGAGGGGGAGCTTCCAGATGAACGAATGCGATTCCATGGTGAGAAAAGAGGTTATGATTTCTGCAGCCGTTCCCGAAAGCTCACGAAGCAGGATCTCTCCGCTTTCGATTACATCCTGGTGATGGATGAAAACAACTACAAGACGGTACGGTCGATGGCTTCTGACAAGGAGGAGGCAATGAAGATTCATCTGATGACCGAATATCTGGTACAATTCCGCAAGCAGTATGACCAGATTCCCGATCCCTATTACGGTGATGCTTCAGGCTTCGAGCTGGTACTCGATTTGCTGGAAGATGCCTGTGAGGGCTTACTGCTCACCATCAAGAAAGAACATCAATTGTCATAAAAAAAACGGCTGAATCACGCCGTTTTTTTTATGACAATTTTTTATTGTTGGTGGTGGTGAATAAGGGTCAGACCACGTAGAGTGAGCTGATCGATTCGTTGTTGCAAACCCGAATGATCGAATCGGCGAACATATCAGCCACGGAGAGTATCTTCACTTTCTCTGACTTTTTCGAATAAGGGATGCTGTCGGTAAAGATGATCTCTTTCAGTCTGGAGTTGTCGATACGGGTAGAGGCAGGATCGGACATCACAGCATGACTGGCGATAGCCCTGACCGAGTTGGCCCCATTTTCTATGATCAGGTCGGCGGCTTTGGTGATGGTACCTGCCGTATCCACGATGTCATCAATGAGCAGGATATCCATCCCTTTCACGTCGCCGATGATCTGCATATCAGAGATCTCGTTGGCTTTTTTGCGTAGTTTGTAGCAGATCACCATGGGACAGCCAAGGAACTTGGAGTAGGCGCTGGCCCGCTTGGTTCCTCCCACGTCGGGAGTGGCAATCACCATGTTGGCCAGGTCAAGCTGTTTCACATATTCTACGAAGACGCCGGAGGCATAGAGGTGATCGACCGGCACATTGAAGAAACCCTGGATCTGATCGGCATGCAGGTCCATCGTGATCAGCCGGTTGATACCGGCTGCGCCCAGCATGTCGGCAATCAGCTTGGCACCGATGCTGACGCGTGGTTTATCTTTGCGGTCCTGCCGCGCCCACCCAAAGTAGGGGATCACCGCCACGATCGACTTCGCTGAGGCGCGCTTGGCAGCATCGATCATCAGCAATAACTCCATCAGGTTGTCAGAGTTGGGAAAGGTAGATTGAATGAGAAACACCTGTTTGCCACGGATCGACTCCTCGTAGGAGACGGCAAACTCACCGTCGGCAAAATGTTCAATGATCATGTTGCCCAGGGGACACCCCAGACTGTTGCACACCTTTTCGGCAAAATAGCGTGATTTGGTACCCGAAAAAATTTTAAATGGTCTCTCCTGCATGCTGTATGGTTTTGAAAAATAGGTTCTCATCGCTTCATGTGACCCTTCTCCCGGCGATGTTTGAACGACGAGACAAAAGTACAAAAACTAACGGCAATAAAGGAATAATTCACAAAAAAGTGATGCGGTATATTTCCCCACTGAAGCCATCGATCCGAAAATGGTATGGAAAATCAATGGAGAAGAGCAGCATCTCGCCTTTTTTTTGCAGCAGGGGTGTCAGGGTCCCCTCGGCGCTCTCTTTTATTCCGAAAAAAGAATAGGCATGTTCCGGTATCACAAGGGTACAATCTTTGGGTGACTGGTCGAAGTTAGTCACCACCAGCAGGAGTTCATGCTCGTTGCCACGAAGAAAGGCGAATAGCCGGGTGGAATCAAAGTCGGGATTTTCATAATTGGCCGGCATCAGGTCGTAAAAGAGACCGCTGGCGAGCGCATCCTCCCGGTTACAGAGTGTGATGAGACGCCGGTAAAAGGATTGCAGCTCGAGCTCCTGTGGTGTCAACAGCTCATCGTTCCACCGACCGTTGTTGTTCCATCGGCGCAGTGTATCCACCGACCAGTAGTCAAAGATGGAGGTGCGCCCATTCACACCACTGAATCCCTCGTTATCCATGCCTCTTTCACCCAACTCCTGACCATTGTAAATCATCACCGGGTTGCTGTTGACGGTGCAGGTGACGATCATGGCAGCCTTGCCTTTGTATGCCTCCTTCAGGAAATAATCAGATGCCAGCCGTTGCTCGTCGTGGTTCTCCATGAAGTTGAGCATCCGCTGTTGGATATCCCCTACCTGGTTCAGGGCAAAGGAGATGTCGGATGAGGGTCTGTAGCCGCAGGAGACCTCGCGCAGCATGTCGTATAACCCTACCTTGTCGTAGAGGTAGTCGAAGAGCCGTTCGCCCAGGAAATCACGGTAGGCGGAAGGGTTGTAGATCTCTGCCAGGAAGATGATATCGGGATATTGCACTCTCACTTGCGGGATGACCCATTGCCAGAAAGCGAGTGGCACCATCTCGGCCATGTCGCAACGGAAGCCATCCACCTTTTTTGAAGCCCAGAAGAGGAGGATATCCCTCATCTTGAGCCAGGTGTCGGGCAGTGGTTCAAAACAGGTCTGCATGCCATTGAGGTAATCCACCCCATAGTTGAGTTTCACCGTGTCGTACCAGTCGTAGATAGTGGGGGTCTCGGTGAAGCAATCATTGCCGGTGGCCTTTGCGGGTGACTCCTGGTAGGTGAACCCTGCCAGTTTGTCGGGAGGGAGTTGTATCTTCAGGGTGCGGCCGGGAAGGTAATAAAAATTGTTTTGGGGTGAGAAGGCAACGGTATCATCGTCATCATTCCCAAAATCACTCACATCCTGTGGTCGGGCCACAGAGCAGTAGTTACGTGCCACATGATTGGGTACAATGTCTGTAATCACCTTTAATCCGGCCTGGTGGGTACGTTCTACCAGCGCTTCAAACTCCTCCATGCGGCGGGAGGGATCTTCTGCCAGGTCGGGATCCACATCATAATAATCACGAATGGCATAGGGAGAACCCGCCTTACCTTTGACGATCTCCGGGTACTGCTTCGGGATGCCATACGCGGTATAGTCCGTTGCAGAGGCATGTGCCGGCACACCGATGTACCAGATATGGCTGTATCCATCCTCTTTCAGTTGCCGCAGAATGGATTCACTGATCTCATTGAATTTGCCCGATCCGTTCTCCGCCAGTGTTCCGTTATGTCGGTTTGTACCGTTTCTGTTGCTGAAGAGGCGGGGCAACAGTTGGTAGATGAACATTTTTTCTCTCATTCCATGTGGGTTTTATTTGTTTGTCATTCCGCTACCAATCATTTGCAGGCGGGCTTTTACTTTCTTCTCGAGCAACGCATGACGGTGACATCTTCTCACGATCTCCAGTGATCGCTTCTCGGCCATGGTGTTGGCTGCAGTTTGATAACCTTTCTCCATGATCTGGTTCTGACTGTGCAGGTCGAATATCGATATTTTTTCCAGGCCGCTCGTCTCAATAAGGATGTCACAACTGGATTTATCAATCAGTGTGTTGGCATTCGACATCAGGTTGAAGGTACGTTCCACCATGGTCCGGATCGACTCCTTTTCTGCCGGGGGAATTATGAGTGATACGTTGACTCCCACCACATAACGGCACATCTCCCTGATCACCGTTACCGGGAAGTTTTTCAGGATGCCCCCATCCACATAGGGAACACCATCAATCACCTGGGGATTGAAGATGACGGGCACAGAACAGGATGCCACCACTGCATCAACCAGGTCATTCCCCTGGGAGAAAGTAACGGTACGCGCCTTTTCCCAATCGGTAGTCACCACGTAGAAAGGCAGCTGCAGATCCTCAAATCGTCTGGCTCGCAGGTTCTTCTTCAGGAAAGTATGCAGACCGGTACTTTTTAGAAAACCGGTCCGGGGAATGGTGAACGAAACAAACTCCCTGAATTCACGCTTGCGGAACAGTTCCACGATCTCATCGGGATGAAATCCGTCGGCATAGAAAACGCCGGCAAGGGCACCTGCACTGGTGCCGGCTATCACATCGGGCTTCAATCCATACTGTTCCAGTACTTTCAGTGTACCCAGGTGTGCAAACCCTCTGGCTCCGCCACCGCTTAGGGCATAACCAAGAAAATAATCATAACCCCTGCCGAAAATTGCCATATTACTCAACCAAAAGATGCAATATCTATTCAGATACAAATATGCCACAAATTCCCCTATTTTCTGCTACCGATACAGTTTAAGATGATGGATCTTAACTAATTTTTGCAATTCGAAAAATAAAGGCTCACATGCAACTGAGAAAGCTTACAATGAACTTGAAAACGGCACTGTTATCAGACATGAGATTCATTGACTGCTCACCTCGAGTTCCTCAAACAGTTGACGGATGCTCTTCCCCAACAAGGGATGTACCTGATCGGGTGCGATCTCACAGAGTGGTCTAAGCACGAAGTCGCGCTGATGAAAACGGGGGTGTGGCAGGGTCAGCTCCTGTGTGTCGATAACCAGGTCACCTGCCATGATCAGGTCGATATCCATCACCCGGTCAGAATACCGGCCATCCACGCTTTTCTCCGCCCTTCCCATCTCTTTCTCAATCATCTGTGTGATTGCGAATATGGTATATATATCCAGTTTACTGGATACTTCGCACACACAATTCACAAATTGGTGAGGCGATTCGAACCCTACAGGAGCGCTATGATAAAGAGCGGAGATGGATATAATTTTCCCGATCCGCTCTTCAATTTTTTTGAGTGTTGAATGAATCTGTTGCTCCCTGTCACCCAGGTTGGAACCGAGTGAGAGTATGAGTGAAGCTGTTCCGGTAGTTCGCTTTTCCACTTTAGTCGATGATCAGCATGGCATCGCCATAGGCTCCAAAGCGGTACTTCTCTTTCACCGCCTCTTCATAGGCAGCCATCACCACCTCGTAGCCGCCAAAGGCAGTAGCCATCATCAGCAAAGTGGAAAATGGCAGATGGAAGTTGGTGATCAGGCTGTTGGTAAGTGTAAACTCGTAAGGAGGGAAGATGAACTTGTTGGTCCATCCCTCCCTGGGTTTGATGTGACCGTCGGTGCTCACCGTTGTCTCCACTGCACGCAACACCGATGTGCCCACGGCGCAGATATTGTGTCCCTCATCCTTTGCGTTGTTCACCTGGCGACAGAGCTCTTCCGAGATGATCATCTGTTCCGATTCCATCTTGTGCTTGGTGAGATCTTCCACGTCGATCATGCGATAGGCACCCAGTCCGTTGTGGAGGGTCAGGAAACCGAATTTGATGTCCCTGATCTCCATCCGCTTCATCAGCTCACGACTGAAATGGAGGCCGGCAGCGGGTGCCACCACGGCTCCCTCGTTACGTGCAAAGATGTTCTGGTAACGCTCCGCATCCTCCGGCTCGGCACTCCGTTCCATGTATTCCGGTATGGGGGTCTCGCCAATGGCAAAGAGTTGTTTCTTAAACTCCTCGTAAGGACCGTCGTAGAGGAACCGGAGTGTCCTGCCCCGGGAGGTGGTGTTGTCGATCACCTCCGCCACCAGCTCCTCATTTTCTCCAAAGTAGAGCTTGTTCCCGATGCGTATTTTACGTGCCGGGTTCACCAGTACATCCCAGAGATGTTGGTCAGGATTCAGCTCCCGCAGCAGGAAGACTTCAATCTTGGCACCTGTCTTCTCTTTGTTGCCAAATAGCCTTGCGGGAAAGACCTTGGTGTCGTTGAAGATGAAAAAATCACCTGGTTGAAAATAATCGAGCACATCCTTAAACACCTTGTGTTCCAGGGCGCCGGTTTTGCGGTGTAACACCATTAACCGTGATTCATCACGGTGTGGCGCCGGGTACTTCGCGATGAGCTCATCCGGCAGATGAAATTTAAATTGTGAAAGTTTCATATGATCTATCTTCTTATTTGCGCTCTTTACCGGTGATGCCAATCTGTTGATCCAGAAAATGGTCCACCTCTTCCATCTTCAGGCAGTCGGCCAGGGTCACCTCCCCCACCCGTGTGCGGGTAAGACCGGTCAGATGTGCCCCCGATTGCAACGCCTCACCGATGTCACGGGCCAGGGCCCTGATATAGGTACCCTTGCTGCAGACCACCCGGATGGTGATGTCGGGCAGGTTGCATGTCGCCAGTTCGATACTATCTATAACCAATAATTTGGGTTTAAGTTCAATATCTTCGTTTTTCCGGGCCAGTTCATAAGCCCGCTTTCCATCTACCTTTACGGCAGAATAGCGGGGAGGAATCTGCATGATTTCACCCGTGAAACGGGTCAATGTCTCTTTCACCAACTCAGGAGTGATGTGAGCGGTGGGATATTCACCATCAATCTCGGTCTCCAGATCGAAAGAGGGGGTGGTTGCCCCCAGCCGTATCGCAGCCAGATACTCCTTTGTCTCTGCCTGGAAGCGATCAATCTGTTTGGTCATCCTGCCGGTGCAAAGGATCATCACCCCGGTGGCCAGGGGATCAAGTGTGCCGGCGTGACCCACTTTGAGCTTTTTGATTCCCAGCTTCTGACAGAGCTTGGCCCGCACCACACGCACCACACGAAATGAGCTCCAATGCAGTGGTTTATCGATACAGAGGATTGCACCTTCAATAAAATCCATCATGGTGTTAAATGCTTACATTCACACCTGCCAGGATCAGGATGAGCAGGACTCCTCCCACGATGATGCGATAGAAGCCGAAAGCTCTGAATCCATATTTGGTGAGGAAATCAATGAAGAAGCGGATGGCAACCATTGCCACCAGGAATGCCACCAGGTTGCCAATGATCAGCAAGAGGAGGTGATCGGCGAGCATATCCAGCTGCAACGGGTCTCTCATCAGTTGGTAGAGCTTATAGCCGGCTGCAGCAGCCATGGTGGGCACAGCCAGGAAGAAGGAGAACTCGGCAGCGTTTCTGCGGTTGAGTCCCGTACCCATCCCCCCTACGATGGTAGCCATGGATCGCGATACCCCGGGTATCATGGCGATACACTGAAAGAAGCCGATCTTGAGGGCTCTCTGCCAGCCCATTGACTGGTCGGCTGTGGGGTGGTTGAACCACCTGTCCACATATAACATGAAGATACCACCAATCACCAGCATCACTGTGACCACCGTCACGCTTTCCAGCATGCTGTCAATCAGATCGCCCAGCAGCAGGCCAATGATGCCTGCCGGCAGCAGGGCAATCAGCAGCTTCCAGTAAAAATCATATTTGTATAGAAAGTTACGGCCTTTGAGCAATATCCGTTGCTTTTTAGAGCGTGCATTCAACTGCTCCACCGCTATTTTCTCCACCCTGTTGAGCCGAAAAAAACGCTTCCAGTACAAGACCACAACCGAGAGGATCGCGCCAAACTGAATGATCACGGTGTAAGCTTTCACGAAGGCACTGCTCTCCATACCGAGAAGCGACTGGGTGATGATCATATGTCCTGTGGAGGAGACAGGGAGAAACTCGGTCAGCCCCTCTACGATAGCAATGATAATTGCTTCTATCAATGTCATGAAAATAAAGTTTACAGGTGACCACCGTCACGATTGTTTTTCTTTCCTGTTTTTCTGATCTTTTGAGGGGAAAAGAATCCCGACAATCATCAGTACAAAGCCCGCCACGACTACAACCGGGGCTACCCTGATCCGTCTCGGACTGAATATATCCGGTTCAAAACCACTCCCGGTGGTGGCAGGACCTGTCATCAGCAGGAATCCGGCAATGATTAGCAGGACTGCTATGCCGCAAATAATCAGGTTTGTTTTGCTTAACGCTAGGTTCTTCTGAGACATTTTCTTTCGATTATTGTTTAAACGTAATATAGCTGATCGGAACGCATTCTCACATACCTGTTCACGGCAAACGCGGAGGCCAGCGAGGAGATCAGCATCCCCATCAGTATCACCACCGCGAAGATGATCGACAGATCGGTAGGGGTAATGATGGGTTGCAAGGCTGCATACTCCCTGTTGAAATAGCTGATCAGCCCAAGGATGATGCCGTCGGCCATGATGCCGGCGATGATGCCGGTATAGATGTTGCTCACCACAAACGGTTTGCGGATGAAGCTGTCAGTGGCTCCCACCAGCTTCATGGTGTGAATGATGAATCGCTTGGAATAGACGCTCAGCCGGATGGTATTGCGGATCAGCGTGAAGGAGATGAAGAGCAGCACCACCGCCAGCACCAGCAATAGCGTCATCACCTTCGAGAGGTTCTCATTGATCAGGTCGATCGCCTCCTGCTGATAAAGCAGGTCGATGACGTTACTCTCCTCGCGGATCACTTTGTTGATCATAGCGATGCTGTCGCTGTTGGCATACTCGGAGTGGAGAAAGATCTCAATGCAGTCGAGCGCCGGGTTATAGCCGAGCAGCTCCTCCGGATCTTCGCCCAGCTCCTCGATCAACTGCTCTTTGGCCTCTTCTTTGCTGATGAAACGGGAGGAGCGTACGAAAGGCTGTGCGTCGAGCCGGCGGCGTATGTTGCTGATCTCTGCATCACTGACACCTGCTGAGAGCATCACGTTGAAGCTCACGTTCTCTTTCACCTGCTTCGAAAGGCTGTTGCCCATAAAGAGGATCAGCAGGGTGACACCCAACAGCACCAACACCAGTGTGATGCTGATGGTAGAGGTGATCTTCGCATTCAAAAAACGGGCTGTTGATACTTTTTTCTTGTTCGACATAGGCGCTTCGAAAAACGAAAGGCGTGATTTGTGTGAAACAGTCTGCTCCAAATTAAACTGCAAAGTAATAAAAAAAAGCGACAGATATCGGGGCTGACAGGGAATTATTAAAGCAAAAAATGTTAATTCACGCTTTGCTCCTTATTTCAGCAACCTGATTTACCTTTCAGCGACCGGTTTCAGGTTCATCTCCCGGGCTTTCTCCAGCATGAATGCGTAGGCAGCGTCATGCTCGTTGGGGATTACCCCGTCGAGAATGGCATCCTTGATAGCTGTCTTGAGAATCCCTATCTCTCTTCCCTGTGGGAGACCGAACACCTCCATGATCTCGTTTCCATCCACTGGTGGCTGGAAGTTACGTATCCGATCTTTCTCCTCAATTTCACGAAGCTTAAGGCGTACAATTTTGAAGTTGGTGATGAAGTGGTTCACCTTCACCGGGTTCTTGGAGGTGATATCCGCCTCACAGAGGGTCATCAGGTCATCGATGTCATCCCCCGCATCGAAAAGCAGACGCCGAAGGGCCGAGTCGGTCACCTCATCCTCCACCAGTTGCATGGGTCGCATATGCAGGGATACCAGTTTCTGCACATACCTCATCTTCTCGTTTTGCGGCAGCTTCATTCTGCGGAAAATAGGAGGGATCATCTTCTCGCCGATGAAGTTGTGGTTGTGGAACGTCCATCCCAGCTTCGGATCCCACCGCTTGGTCACCGGTTTGGCGATGTCGTGCAGCAGCGCCGCCCATCGCAGCCAGAGGTCATCCGTCTCCCGGGCAATGTTATCGAGCACCGAGAGGGTATGGTAGAAATTATCCTTGTGCCCTACCCCCTCTTTTGTTTCAACTCCCTTGAGGGCTGTCAGCTCGGGAAGGAACATCTCCAGCAGCCCGGTCTTTTCGAGCAGGATAAAGCCGATGGAAGGTTTGGGTGAGAGGATGATCTTGTTCAGCTCATCGGTCACCCGTTCCATAGAGAGGATGGCGATGCGTTCCCTGTTTCGGCTGATGGCATCGTACGTCTCGGGATAGATGTCGAACCCAAGCTGCGCGGCAAAACGTACGGCACGCATCATCCGCAGGGGGTCATCACTAAAGGTTATGTCCGGGTCGAGCGGTGTGCGGATGATCAGGTCCTCCAAATCCTGCATGCCATTAAAAGGGTCCAGCAGCTCGCCGAAGCGGTCACCGTTCAGGCAGAAAGCCATGGCATTGATGGTGAAGTCGCGCCGCCGCTGATCATCCTCCAGGGTGCCATCCTCCACGATGGGCTTGCGCGAGTCGCTCCTGTAAGACTCCTTTCTGGCACCTACGAACTCAATCTCAAAGTCGCCATGTTTGATCTGTGCGGTGCCGAAGTTTTTGAAAACGGTCAGCTGGGTCTGTTTTCCCAGCTTGCGGGCGACAGCGGCTGCCAGGTCGGTACCTTTGCCGATGGCCACCACGTCGATATCTTTCGAGGGACGACAGAGGAAGAAATCACGCACGAAACCGCCAATCAGGTAGCATTCCAGCTGCATCTCATCTGCGGTGCGGGAGATCAGTCTGAGTAGCGGTGTGTCAATGTATGCCAGTATCTCATCCCGGGAAATATTCATATTCAATGGACTCTTTTCAATTAATCAGCCCCGGGGCAGGTTGTTGATCTGCAGGGCTGATGATCTGTTACGATTTGCAAAATTACAATAATTGTCTCTTAAAGCCATTTTTATGCCGAATATATTTGTAATTTTGTTTCTGTATTCGTAACGAAACAGGTTATTTTTCGTAAGTTGACATTTTTACCGATATGCGTAACTCACTTCAGCTGCTCTCAGTGTGGTTGTTACTGCTCTTCCTGCTCTCCTGTGGCGACAGAGAAGCTGGTGCCAGGGCCTACCTTGAGGAGGCCGGCAGGGCTTACGAAAGCGGGAACTATGCACTGGCTAAGTTAAAGATCGACAGCATAAAAATCCTCTTCCCTGAAGCTTTTGATGAGATCAGTGCCGGGTTTGATATGATGCAGGAGATCCGAATGGCCGAGAACCGGCGGAACATCTCCTACTGCGATTCAATGCTGCGCGAGCAATATGCAGCCCTAAACGAGATGCTTGCCAGGTTCGACTACGTGAGAGACAGTCGTTATCAGGAGTTTGGCGAGTATTATCCCAAGGTCTATCCCTATCGCTCATCGCTCGACAGAAACGGACTGCGATCCGGCGTGCGCGAGAAAGGAGTGCTCTTCATTGAGAGTGTGCTCTCCGGAAATGCGATTCAACACAACCAGATCAGGGTCACTGCTGCTGACGGCAGTTTTGTAGAAAGCGGGATTGTCACTGCTGATGGTCTCAACTACCGCTTCAAAACAGGGGATAAGAGCTATGAGATTGTACGGTTCTGCGGCCAGGATGAGAATGGGGTGGCTGCATATATTCACTCCTACAGTGACCAACCTCTCACGGTTCACTTCATTGGCAACCGAACGATCAAGGTTCCCCTCACCGACGCCGCTAAAAAAGGGATCAGCCAGTCGTTCGAGCTCTCCACCCTGCTGCTCGACATCGAACGGCTAAAGTTCGAGAAAGAGCGGAGCGAGGTGCTGATCCGCTATCTGGAGAGCCGCAGCGACAGC
>WOYT01000126.1 GCA_011620695.1 Proteiniphilum sp. | reverse complement strand
CTATTGGGATATGATATCGGAAGTTCATCGGTGAAGGCAGCACTGGTTGATGTGGAGAGCGGGAAGACCATAGCCTCTGATTTTTTTCCGAAGAAAGAGATGCCTATGATGGCCAGTCAACCCGGATGGGCGGAACAGGATCCTGAGATGTGGTGGAGCAACCTGAAGCTGGCCAACGCTTCTGTATTGCAACAATCGGGTGTCGATCCGGCCGATATCAAGGCAATTGGCATCTCCTGGCAGATGCACGGGCTGGTGATGATCGACAGGGAACGGCAGCTGCTGCGTCCCTCCATCATCTGGTGCGACAGCCGGGCGGTACCCTACGGTGAAAAAGCATTCAAAGCCATTGGCGAGGAGAAGGCACTCTCTCACCTGCTCAACTCGCCGGGTAACTTTACCGCAGCCAAACTGGCCTGGGTGAAAGAGAATGAACCGGAACGCTATGAGCGGATCTACAAGATCATGCTGCCGGGCGACTATATCGCCATGAAGCTGACCGGCGAGATCGGTATCACCGTGGAGGGGTTGTCAGAGGGGATCTTCTGGGATTTCAAAGAGAACGCCCTTTCGCAGGATGTGATGAATTACTTCGGCTTTGAGAAGGAGATGATTCCGCCGCTCACCCCTATCTTTGGCATCCAGGGGAGGGTGACTGACGCCGTGGCAGATGAACTGGGTTTGCATCCCGGCACCCCGGTGAGCTACCGGGCAGGTGATCAACCCAACAACGCCGTTTCGCTCAACGTGTTCAACCCCGGTGAGATCGCCTCCACTGCCGGCACATCGGGTGTCGTATATGGAGTGCTTGACCAGGTGAAGTATGATCCCCTTTCCCGGGTCAACATCTTCGCTCATGTGAACCACCTGCCGCAGCAGATACGTCTGGGGGTACTGCTCTGCATCAACGGCACCGGTATCCTCAACTCCTGGATCAAAAAGAACATGGTGCCAGCTGAGATGAGTTACCACGAGATGAACATGCTGGCCGCACAGTCGCCCATCGGTGCAAACGGGATCACGGTGATACCCTTTGGCAATGGAGCGGAACGGGTGCTGGAAAACAGGGATCCCGGCAGCTCCTTCCATGGCATCAATTTCAACATTCACTCTCTCTCAGACCTGCTGCGGGCAGCACAGGAGGGGATTGTCTTCTCGTTCCAGTACGGCATGGAGGTGATGCAGGCAATCGGCATGGATATAAAGGTGATCCGGGCCGGGAATGCCAACATGTTCCTCAGTCCCCTCTTCCGGGAGACACTGGCCTCTGTGAGCGGCGCGGTGATTGAGCTCTACGACACCGACGGAGCGGCAGGCGCTGCCAAGGCAGCCGGCATCGGCGCCGGTATCTATGCTTCGCCGCAGGAAGCGTTTGCCTCACTGAAGAAAATCATGACCGTTGAGCCGGACAAACTAAACAGTGAGCGGTATCTGGATGCCTACGCACGATGGAAAAAACATATCTGAACACAACAAAATATCATTTTATTAATTAACAACTCTATGGAAACTGAAAAGAAAATGAATGAGTATTTCCCCGGAATCGGGAAGATTAAATTTGAAGGAAAAGAGAGCCGCAACCCGCTGGCATTTCATTATTATGACCCTGAAAAAGTAGTGCATGGCCGGAAGATGAAAGATTGGTTCAAATTCTCCATGGCTTACTGGCACACGCTCTGCGCCGAATCGAACGACCCGTTCGGGGAGGAAACCAAGGATTTTGAATGGAACAACGGCGATGCCATCCTGGAGAGAGCCAGGAAGAGGGCAGATGCCGGCTTTGAATTCATGCAGAAGATCGGTCTCGAGTATTTCTGTTTTCATGATGTGGACCTGGCTGAAGAGGCCAACTCGCTGGAAGAGTATGAAGCCAACCTGAAAAGCATCGTCGCTTATGTGAAGGAGAAGATGAATGCTACCGGTATCAAGCTGCTGTGGGGCACCGCCAATGTCTTCGGCAACAAGCGATACATGAACGGAGCAGCTACCAATCCCAACTTCGACAGTGTAGCCTACGCTGCTACGCAGATCAAGAACGCGCTCGATGCCACCATTGAGCTGGGCGGTGAGAACTATGTCTTCTGGGGTGGTCGTGAAGGCTACATGTCCCTGCTCAATACCGACATGAAACGGGAAAAGGAGCATCTGGCCATGATGCTGAAGATGGCCCGTGACTATGCCCGTTCCAAAGGGTTCAAGGGAACCTTCCTGATCGAACCCAAGCCGATGGAACCGACCAAGCACCAATATGATTATGATGCTGAAACCGTCATCGGCTTCCTCCGTGCCCACGGACTGGACAAGGATTTCAAGTTGAATATCGAAGTGAACCATGCCACACTGGCCGGCCACACCTTCGAACATGATCTGCAGTGTGCGGTGGATGCCGGAATGCTGGGATCAATCGATGCCAACAGAGGTGACTACCAGAACGGGTGGGATACCGACCAGTTCCCCATCGACCTCTATGAACTGACCCAGGCGATGATGGTAATCCTGCGTGGTGGTGGCCTGCAGGGAGGCGGTACCAACTTCGACGCCAAAACACGCCGTAACTCCACCGACCTGGAAGATATCTTCATCGCCCATATTGCCGGAATGGATGCCTTCGCCCGCGCATTGGAAACGGCAGCGGCCATCCTGGAAGAGTCACCCTATCTCTCGATGCTCAAAAAGCGCTATGCCTCTTTTGATGAGGGTAAGGGCAAAGCATTTGAAGAGGGGAAACTCACACTGGAAGAGCTGCGCCAGTATGCCCTTTCTTTAGGGAAAGAACCGGCGCAGATCAGCGGCAAGCAGGAGCTTTACGAAGCAATC
>WOYT01000055.1 GCA_011620695.1 Proteiniphilum sp. | reverse complement strand
ATAAAAATTAATTTCGGATTTGCTGATTTCGAAACATCAGGAAGTTAAATTCACCCAGATATCACTAACTGAAAAAAAATTGTACATTTGCAGAAATTTCTATGAGTAGCAAACATTGCTGATTCAATCAAAAATAAAAAACTTTACAATGAAACAAGGATTATTAATCACATTTGCATGTATGACATTACTGGCATGTAACAACCAGCAGAAAGCCACCGAGAAAGGTGCCATCTTCCTGAGCGAATTTGATACCCCCTATGGTGCACCCCCATTCGACCAGATCACGGTTGAGGATTACGTACCGGCCTTTGAAGCCGGCATGGCACTGCAGAGTGAGGAGATTGACGCCATCGTCAACAATCCCGATGCACCCACTTTCGAAAACACCATCCTGGCACTCGACAACAGTGGCTCAGTGCTGGACAGGGTTTCGTCGGTTTTCTACGGGCTGGAGGGCACTGACACCAACCAGGAGATGCAGAATATCAAGGCGGAGATGTCACCTAAGCTGACTGCCCATAGTGACAACATCAGCCTGAACGAAAAGCTGTTCGAACGGATCAAGACGCTGTACGACAACGCTGCATCGCTTGACTTGACACCCGAACAGTTCCGTCTGCTGGAGCAGAACTACAAGAATTTTGTGCGGTCGGGCATCATGCTCGACGAAGCGGGTAAGGAGCGGTTACGGGAGATCAACAAACAGCTCTCCGCACTCACCATTCAGTTCAACAACAATGTGCTGGCAGAGACCAACAACTACAAGCTTGTGATCGATAACGAAGCTGACCTGGCCGGACTGCCCCAAAGCGTGATCAGTGCTGCTGCAGAGGCAGCGACAGCCGCCGGTGAGGAGGGTAAGTGGGTCTTCACACTCCACAAGCCGAGCTGGATCCCCTTCCTGCAATATGCCGACAACCGCGACCTGCGTGAGAAACTCTACAAGGCAATGTACATGCGGGGCAACAACGACAATGAGTTCGACAACAAGGCACTGATCAGCGAGATCGTAAACCTGCGACTGGAACGCTCGAAGCTGCTCGGATACAAAAACTTCGCAGCCTATGCGCTGGAAGAGCGAATGGCCAAGAACCAGGAGAACGTATATAAGCTGCTGAATGATGTGTGGGCCTACGCCCTGCCACAGGCAAAGAAAGAGGCTGCCGAGCTGCAGGCCATCGCCGACCGCGAAGGAGCCAACATTGAGCTGGCATCATGGGACTGGTGGTACTACACCGAAAAACTGCGTCAGGAGAAGTATAACCTGAACGAAGAGGAGCTGCGCCCCTATTTCAAGATGGAGAACGTCCGCGAGGGAGTCTTCATGGTGGCCAATAAACTGTACGGCCTGAACTTTAAAAAACTGGACAACATACCCGTTTACAATCCCGAAGTGGACGTATATGAGGTAACCGATGCCGATGGCTCTCACATTGCACTCTTTTATACCGACTACTTCCCTCGTGCCGGCAAACGTGCCGGCGCCTGGATGAGCAGCTTCCGCAAGCAATCTACCCGCGACGGGGAGGATATCCGCCCCATCGTCTATAACGTGGGTAACTTTACCAAGCCACTGGCAGACACCCCATCGCTCCTTTCACTGGATGATGTGGAAACACTCTTTCATGAATTTGGTCATGCACTGCATGGCATGCTCTCCAGGGTGACCTATCATGGCCTCTCTGGTACCAGTGTAGCCCGTGACTTCGTGGAGCTTCCCTCTCAGATTATGGAACATTGGGCATTCAAGCCGGAAGTACTGAAGATGTATGCAAGGCATTACGATACCGGTGAAGCAATCCCTGATGAACTGATCGGGAAGATCGAAGCTTCCGGGAAGTTCAACATGGGCTTTATCACCACAGAGTTTGTCGCTGCTGCACTGCTCGACATGGATTACCATACCCAGACTGAGGAGCAGCAATATGATGTCAATGCCTTTGAAAAAGCATCGATGGACAAGATTGGACTGATCGACCAGATTATTCCACGCTACAAGAGCACCTATTATTCCCATATCTTCAGCAATCCGGAAGGATATGCCTCGGGATATTACAGCTACCTCTGGTCCGAAGTGCTGGATGCCGACGCTTTCCAGGCTTTTGCCGAGAAAGGGATCTTTGACCAGGAGACTGCACGTCTCTTCCGTGAGCATGTGCTTTCGAAAGGGAACACAGCGGATCCGATGGAGCTCTACAAGAAGTTCCGTGGAGCTGAGCCCGATCCTGTTTACCTGTTAAAGAACAGAGGTTTTATTGAATAAGTCTGCCTGTCCCTACAACACTGTACATCGCCGGATTAGTTCTCAGAAAATAATCCGGCGATATTGTTCTTAAAAAGATAAAAAAAACGTATATTTGCACGCTAAAATCGTAGGGGCATGCCGTATGCCCGGATCTCAACGTACAAAAAACCGGTTAACAACCTGCACGCGAACAAATTGTAAACAAAAAGTAATATTGAAATGCAAAACAAAGGATTCATTAAAGTCTTCAGTATTATCCTGACGGCGATCTGTTTGTTCTACCTCTCTTTCACCGTGGTGGGAAGGCAGTACGACAAGAAAGCGGATCAATACGCGAATGGAGACCTGTCTCTGAAGAATCAGTATCTTGATTCATTGTCAACCGAGAAGGTGTACCTGAACTATACCCTCAAAGAAGTCCGTGAAAAAGAGATCGGATTGGGTCTTGACCTGAAAGGTGGTATGAATGTCGTCCTCGAAATCGACGCCGCACAGGTCCTCAGTTCACTTGCCAACACCGATGACCCACAGTTCAACCAGGCACTGGCCGAGACCATCAGGGAGAACCGCCGTGGCACCTCTTCTGACTTTATCACGCTCTTCCAGCAGAACTATGAACGGATCAACCCGGAAGGGCGACTGGCCAACATATACAGTGTCACCATGAGCGAGCGGGTGAGCCCCAACGCCACCAACAACGAGGTTATTTCGGTATTGCGCGAGGAGCTTGCCAGTGTGGCAGACAACACATTCAACGTGCTGGCTACCCGTATCGACCGTTTCGGCGTGGTGGCTCCCAATATTCAACGTCTCGACCGCGCAGAACGGATTCTGGTGGAGCTCCCCGGCATCACCGAGCCGGAGCGCGTGCGTAACCTGCTGCAGGGAAGTGCTAACCTGGAGTTCTGGAAGACATACAACGTGAATGAACTGGGCACCTTCTTCAATGAAATGAATGCCCGTTCGGCCGAATATGCCATGGCCAAACGTTCGGCTCTCACCGATACCACTGCTGCCGTTGTGGCAGATTCTGTTACAGCCGTTGAAACAGATTCGACGCTCCTTATGGAGGAAGAAGAAACAGAGGTGCAGATCACCAAGAGCTTCGTGGAGTATTTCAACGAACCCTACTTCGCCATGAGTGGCGCCACGGGACCGATTGTCGGAACCGTATCCAAGCTCGACACGGCGGCTGTAAACTTCCTGTTACAGCGCTACAAAGATATTTTCCCTGCCGATGTTCGTTTCAAATGGGGATTCAAGCCCATCGATCAAAGAGAAACCTACTTCCAGCTCTTCGCGCTGAAGGGTGATGGCAGCAAACGGGGTCCCGCCCTCGAAGGCGATGTGGTGACCAACGCCCGTGCCGACCAGGGTCAGCAGGGTTCTGCCTGGGAGGTGACCATGACGATGAACGCCGCCGGTGCCAGTCGCTGGTCCACCATCACCGGTGCCGAAGTGGGCAAGTCGATAGCCATCGTGCTCGACGGATTTGTCTACTCCGCTCCCACCGTGAATGACCGTATCGACGGAGGTCGCTCCTCCATCACCGGCAACTTCACACCGCAGGAGGCACAGGACCTTGAGAACGTGCTCAAGTCTGGTAAGATGCAGGCTGGTGTACGCATCGTACAAGAGGATGTGGTTGGACCCTCTCTCGGACAGGAAGCCATCCGTGATGGGTTCATCTCGTTCATCATTGCCCTGATCGTGCTCTTCATCTTCACCATCATGCTATACGGATTCATACCCGGTATGGTGATCAATGGGGCACTGTTGCTCAACTTCTTCTTCACGCTGGGAACACTGGCAGCTTTCCAGGCAGTACTTACACTGCCCGGTATTGCCGGTATGATCCTCTCGCTCGCCATGGCGGTCGACGCCAACGTACTGATCAATGAACGTATCAAGGAGGAGCTGGCTGCCGGTAAGACACTGCGCCGGGCGCTGGAGGATGGTTACAAGAACGCTTTCTCGGCGATCCTCGACTCCAACCTGACAACCATCATCACCGGTATCATCCTGGCCCTCTTCGGCACGGGAGCCATCCGCGGATTTGCTGTCACACTGATCATCGGTATCGCCGCCTCTTTCCTCACGGCTGTCTTCATCACACGAATGGTGTATGAAAATCGCTTAGAAAAAGGAAAATGGCAGAACCTCAATTTCAACACTGGTTTCTCAAAAGCAATCTTTAAGGAATACAGCTTCGATTTCATCCACAACAGCAAAAAGGTCCTGATGGCGGTTGCCGTTTTCGTGGTGATCAGCCTTATCTCGCTCTTCTCTATCGGGATGAATGTGGGTATTGACTTTACCGGTGGGCGCAACTACATCGTACGGTTTGACCAGCCGGTACGTACCGGGGATGTACAGAATGCTCTCACCCCCTATTTCGGTGAGTCGGTGCGTGTCATCACCATCGGTTCCAGTAACCAGGTACGTATTTCCACCAATTACATGATCGACGAAGAGGGTGACAACGTGGAACAGGAGCTGCGCGATCTGCTGGGTGAAGGTCTCCAGGAGTTTATCACCCCGGGACAGACCATCGAGGATCACATTATGAGCTCACAGAAGGTGGGTCCGAGCATCGCAGAGGATATGATCCGCAACGCTTTCCTGGCACTCACCATCGCTCTTATCTGTATGGGTCTCTACATCCTTTCACGCTTCCGCAACTTTTCCTTCTCATTGGGTACCGTTGCTGCACTTGCAGTCGATGCTTTCGCCGTTATTGGCATCTATTCGCTGTTCTGGAAGGTGATGCCGTTCTCCATGGAG
Source organism: Proteiniphilum sp. (assembly GCA_011620695.1). Lineage (GTDB taxonomy): Bacteria > Bacteroidota > Bacteroidia > Bacteroidales > Dysgonomonadaceae > Proteiniphilum. The sequence continues at coordinate 8,501 of WOYT01000055.1, read as the reverse complement.
ATCGACCAGACCTTCGTGGCTGCAATCCTCACCATCGTCGGTTATTCGATCAACGACAAGGTGGTGGTATTCGACCGCGTGCGCGAGTACATGCATCTCTACCCCAAACGTGGTTTGAGAGAGCTCTTCAACGACTCAATGAACGCCACGCTGGCACGTACCATCAACACCGGCCTCAGCACCATCCTGGTGATCATCTGTATCCTCTTCTTCGGGGGCGATGCAGTGAGAAGCTTCGTCTTCGCCATGCTGGTGGGTGTGGTTGTGGGTACCATAACCAGTTTGTTTGTTGCTTCACCGGTAGCCTACAGCATCATGCGCAACCAGCAGAAAAAAAGAGAGGTGAAAGCTGCAAAATAAGCAGCAACCTATTTCATACTGAACGGGCAGCAGCAATGCTGCCCGTTTTTGTTGCACAAAAAAGAGCAGGTCGGTTGGCAAATCTCAATATTTTATTTACTTTTGCAGTCAGATTACAAGCCACAATAGCTCAGTTGGTAGAGTAACGCATTCGTAACGCGTAGGTCGCGAGTTCAAGTCTCGCTTGTGGCTCTTCTCCGATAAGGATTTTATCTTTTAACCTTCCCTTGTGCAAATAAAGCTAAAAATAAATCCTGTGAATATTATTTTCGTACCTTTGCCTGGTTCAACCGAAATTGAACGAAGAATTAGCGATAATGCGTATGGAGTCGAAATTAATCGGTAGTATTTCCCAGATCATCGGGCCTGTAGTGGATGTACAATTCGAATTTCCCGACTTGTCAGAATTGAAATTGCCCGCCATCAACGATGCACTCTATATAAAAGGATCCGAAGGTCAGGAAGTTTTTCTGGAAGTGCAACAACACATCGGCGAAAATGTGGTGCGCACGGTGGCGATGGAAAGTACCGACGGTCTTAGCCGGGGCATGCCTGTAAAAGCATTGGGACGTCCCATCAGTGTACCCGTGGGTGAACAGATAAAAGGCAGATTGCTGAATGTAGTCGGCAGGCCTATCGACAGGCTTTCGAAGCTCAGCAGGGAAAATCAATATCCCATCCACCGGGAGGCTCCCAAATTTGAAGATCTCAGCACCTCGGAAGAAATTCTGATTACAGGTATCAAAGTGATTGACCTGCTCCAGCCTTATCTGAAGGGTGGCAAGATTGGCTTGTTCGGAGGAGCCGGCGTAGGCAAGACGGTCATCATCATGGAGCTCATCAACAACATCGCCAAAAAACACAACGGCTATTCCGTTTTTGCCGGTGTGGGCGAACGTACCCGTGAAGGCAACGACCTGCTCCGGGAAATGATTGAATCGGGTGTGATCAAATATGGCAACGAGTTCCGGAAAGGGATGGATGAAGGAAAATGGGATTTGAGCAAAGTGGACTACGAGGAATTAAAAAAATCACAGACAACGCTTGTCTTCGGAGAGATGAACGAACCACCCGGCGCCCGCGCATCTGTAGCCCATACCGCGCTGTCGGTAGCAGAATCATTCAGGGATATGGGGGGCGAAGGCAGTGATACACTCCTTTTTATTGATAATATCTTCCGCTTTGTGCAAGCGGGATCGGAAGTATCCGCCCTGCTGGGTCGAATGCCTTCAGCAGTAGGCTATCAGCCCACACTGGCATCGGAGATGGGCAGGTTGCAGGAGCGCATCGCCTCCACAAAGTATGGCTCCATTACATCGGTGCAGGCAGTTTACGTGCCTGCTGATGACCTTACCGACCCGGCACCGGCCACCACATTCAGCTATCTGGATGCATCCACCGTACTGAGTCGCAAGATCGCTTCACTGGGTATTTATCCCGCTGTAGATCCATTGGAGTCATCGTCCCGCATCCTCGACCCTCAGATTGTCGGCGATGAGCACTACGATACCGCCATGCGCGTAAAACAGATATTGCAGCGATACAAGGAACTACAGGACATCATCTCCATATTGGGCATAGAGGAGCTCTCCGACGAAGACCGGCTCACGGTGAACCGTGCCCGCAAGGTACAGCGTTTCCTCTCACAACCCTTTTTCATGGCAGCGCAATATACCGGACAACCCGGGGTCATGGTCTCCATCGAAGACACGATTAAGGGATTTAAAATGATTCTCGACGGTGAGCTGGATCACTATCCCGAATCGGCCTTTATGAACGTGGGGACTATCGAAGAGGCCATAGAAAAAGGCGACAGGCTGATCGAACAGAGTAAACAGTCACCGGCAACAAACAGTGAACATTCGTAAAAAACAGGCATATGCAACTGGAGATTCTTACCCCCGAAACAACCTTTTACAGTGGCGAAGTAAATTCGATCACGCTGCCGGGGACGCTTGGATCATTCCAGATATTAAACAATCATGCCCCCCTTATCTCGTCACTCACCCGGGGAATACTCTCCTTTTCAGCCGGGGGGCGGATACAGGAAATGGAAGTGATGGACGGGTTCGTGGAAGTGAGTCACAACAAGGTAACAGTATGTCTTGATGCAATAAAAGGCCTATGAAGAAACTAACCCGATATTTTTTGATTCTCCACACCACCATGATACTCATCACTGGATTTGGTATATGGCTCATTCTGAAGCATTTTTTCCCGGAAGTGCAGGTAAAAGGGTACATCTTCATTCCGCTGTTTTTTTATGTCATGGGGCTGATTTTTATTTACCTTTTCAACCGCACCCCGCTCGATAAACCCGCAGCAGCAGTAAACACCTATATGCTGATGCGGGTGATTAAGATTTTTGTGTCGTTTGTCATCCTTCTTTTTTACTGGATCTACGACAAGGATCATATCCGGAGTTTTGCCATTATTTTTATCATCTTCTATCTCATCAATTTACTCTGGGAGACCAATATCTATTTTTGGATGGAAAAATATATCAAATACAAAAAAGATCAGAAAAAGCCTCCCCGGGAACGGATCGATCAATGAAAAGGGTATGCACAAGTTTTTCACATATTGTCTGTTGACGGTTATCGGGCTCTTTATCATTTCTTCTCCGGGATATGCTGCAAGCGATACCCATGCACCGGAGGAGCTCAACGTGAAAGAGCTCATCCTGGAGCATCTTGCTGACGACTACGAATGGCAGATTGTAAGTAATGGCGAGAGACACCTGGCTATTCCGCTGCCGGTCATTCTTTACAGTGAGGCATCCGGATGGCACCTGTTCAGCTCAGCCCGTTTTCAACACGGCAAATCCGGTTATAAAAACTTCCATCTTGCATCCGAAGGAAGATACAAAGGCAAGATAATGGAAACAGATCCCACCGGAAAAGAGTCACGCCCGTTGGATCTTTCACTTACCAAAAATGCCGCTTCGCTGTTGTTCAGCTCATTGTTACTGATCGTCATCGTGATGACGGTGGCCCGAACGATGAAACGGAATCCGTTAAAAGCCGGAAAAGGTTTTGTGGGGATGATGGAAATGTTTATTATGTCGATACATGATGATGTCATCAAACCCTCTATCGGCAAAGATTACGAGCGGTATGCCCCCTACCTGCTCACCGTTTTTTTCTTCATCTTCACGAACAACCTGCTGGGATTGATACCGATCTTCCCGGGAGGAGCCAATGTGACGGGAAACATTGCGGTGACGCTCGTGCTCGCGACAGCCACTTTTCTCATCGTGAACCTTACAGGTACAAAAGAATACTACAAAGATATCCTGTGGCCGGATGTCCCTGTCTGGCTCAAAGTGCCTATTCCCCTGATGCCGGTGATCGAGATTGTAGGAACATTGACCAAGCCCTTTGCTTTGATGATTCGTCTTTTTGCCAATATCATGGCGGGACACTCCATCGTACTGGGGCTTACAATGCTTATCTTCGTAACCGTAAGCATGGGCACGGCAGTCAATGCATCCATGACGGTACTCTCGGTCATCTTCACCGTGTTCATCGATTTCGTGGAGTTGCTGATTGCCTACATCCAGGCATATGTGTTTACGTTGCTGTCGGCTGTTTTCATCGGCCAGGCACGACCGGAGCCGCGCGTAAAACAGAAGGCAGCACTGGAGACAAACAAGCCGGATTAAAGAATGCAGAATCAGCACATACAGCACAAATCAGAAAGTAATTATTCCATATACAACAAACATTTAATAAAAACATTATGACATTACTAACCGTATTATTGCAGGTAGCAGGCACCTCAGGTCTGGGCACTTTGGGAGCTGCCTTGGGTATTGCCCTGGCCGCCATTGGCGCCAGCTTTGGCATCGGAAAAATCGGAGCCTCCTCGGTAGAGAGCATCGCCCGTCAACCGGAAGCGGCCCCGGATATCCGAATGAATATGATTATTTCCGCGGCACTGATCGAGGGTGTGGCCTTGTTTGCCGTGGTAGTCTGTGGTTTTATTCTGTAATAAGTTGATTCTATGTCGTTGCTGACTCCCGAACCCGGTCTGCTTTTCTGGATGCTGATATCCTTCGGTACGGTCCTGTTTGTCCTGATGAAATACGGATTCCCGATCATCCTGAAGATGGTGGAGAAACGAAGAACCTATATCGAAGAATCGCTTTTGTCGGCCCGGAAAGCACACGAAGAACTGGCTACTGTGAAACAAACCAGTGAGGAGTTGCTGGCCCGTACGCATCAGGAGCAGGCAACCATCCTGAAGGAGACATCGCTCTTGCGCGACCAGATGATGGAGAAGGCCCGGAATGACGCCCGCAAAGAGGCAGATAAAATGATTGAAGAGGCCCGTAAACAGATAGAGACAGAGAAAGAAAAAGCACTTCTTTCCATTCGGGAGGAGGCAGCTATCCTGTCATTGAATCTTACCGAGAAAATTCTGCGGGAAAAACTGGGAACAAAGGAAGCACAGTTGGCGTTGATTGATCGTTTACTCGACGAAATTGATCTTGCTAAATCCTAAACGAGATGAATACCGGACTCATTTCTTCACGCTATGCCCACACTTTGCTGGAATATGCCATTGCATCAGGACAGCAGGAAGAGGTGTACACAGCCATGAAGATATTTTCGGAGCTTTTCATGCAAACCCGTCCCTTGCGCCGTGCTATTGAAAATCCGTCGATCGCGTTGCAGGACAAGAAAAAAATTATTGTCACCGCCTGTGGCAACCATATACCGGCGTCGCTCGATAAGATGATCGACCTGATCCTGAAAAATAAAAGGGAGGAGATGATCCGGAATATTGCCCTTCGTTTTATTGAATTGTACCGGGAAAGGTACCACATTCAATACGGAAAGCTCGTCACGGCTGTTCCCATTGACCCTGAAAGGGAGAAACATTTTATCAGTCACATTCAAAAGATTGTGGGCGGGAAGCTGGAAGTTGATCCTGTGGTCGATCCCGACATTATCGGCGGATTTATATTGAATCTGGGCGACAACAGATGGGATGCAAGCATATCGGGGGAGCTCACCCGTATCAGAAGTAAATTGAAGGGTCAACCCGAAATCATTGTAATCAATCGTAAAAATGGCAGACAATACAATTAAAATAAGCGAAGTCTCCAAAGTGCTGCGCATGCAACTGGAAGGTATCGATACCAATGTGAAGTATAACGAAACCGGCGTTGTTATCAGTGTCAGCGACGGGGTGGTGCGCATCTTCGGACTTCGTAATGCGGAATCCAATGAATTGCTTGAGTTCGACAACGGGATGCAGGCCATTGTGATGAATCTGGAAGAAGATAACGTGGGAGCGATCCTCCTGGGCACCTCCAGTGAGGTCAAAGAGGGCTTTATCGTGAAACGTACCGGAAGGGTAGCCTCCATTTTTGTGGGAGAAGGATTGCTCGGAAGGGTGATCAATCCCATTGGCGAACCGATCGACGGGAAGGGGCCTGTGAAAGGTGAAAGGCTGGAGATGCCGCTGGAGCGGAAAGCGCCGGGCGTTATCTTCCGTCAGCCGGTAAATACGCCGTTACAAACGGGTTTAAAAGCCGTGGATGCGATGATCCCCATCGGTCGCGGTCAGCGCGAACTGATTATTGGCGACAGGCAGACCGGCAAGACCAGTATTGCCATAGACACCATCCTCAACCAACGAAAAAACTTTGAGGAAGGTGACCCTGTTTATTGTATTTATGTGGCGATAGGACAGAAAGGTTCCTCCGTGGCATCCATCGTAAAAACGCTCACCGAAAAGGGAGCCATGGACTATACGATTGTGATCTCTGCCAGCGGTTCAGACTCTGCCGCCATGCGGTATATAGCACCCTTTGCCGGTGCTGCAGCCGGTGAATACTTCCGGGATACGGGACGTCATGCCCTGGTGGTATTCGATGATCTCTCGAAACAGGCTGTCGCTTACCGGGAAGTATCGCTTATCCTGCGCCGTCCGTCGGGTCGCGAGGCCTATCCGGGAGACATCTTCTACCTTCACTCCCGATTGCTGGAACGGGCCGCAAACATCATCTCACAGGAAGAGGTGGCTACCAGCATGAACGACCTGCCCGAGAGCCTGAAGGGAAAGGCAAAAGGAGGGGGTTCACTGACGGCACTGCCCATCATAGAAACCCAGGCGGGTGACGTGACTGCCTATATTCCCACCAATGTGATCTCCATTACCGACGGCCAGATCTTTCTGGAGACCGACCTCTACAATAAAGGCATTCGTCCTGCCATCAACGTGGGCATCTCCGTCTCGCGCGTCGGAGGAAATGCGCAGATCAAAGCAATGAAAAAAGTGGCCGGAACATTGAAAATTGATCAGGCCCAATATCAGGAGTTGGCTGCTTTCACCAAATTTGGGGGCGATATGGATTTAATGACCGCCATGACCATCGACAAAGGCCAAAAGAACGAGCTGTTGCTGGTGCAGCCGGTACACCATCCGATGAGTGTGGAACATCAGATAGCCATTCTCTATTGCGGCACACACGGGTTGATGAAAGACATCCCCCTGGAGAAAGTGCCCGAATTCGAAAAAGAGTTTCTTTCCAGGTTTGAATTGAGTCACCGCGATGTGCTGAACCACCTGAAAGAAGGCGATATCAATGATGAGACAGCCAAAATCATTGAAACAGTGGCTGGCGATATCGTAAAAACAATGCAGGCATAATAGGATGGCAGAACTGAAGGGGATAAAAAGCAGAATTCAGTCGGTGAGATCCACACAAAAGATCACATCGGCCATGATGATGGTCTCTTCCGCCAACCTACGGAAGACACAGGATATTATTCAGAACCTCTATCCGTATGAACAGAAATTAAGTCAACTGTTGCACATTTTCCTGCGTGAAACGCTCGAATTCGATTCCCCTTTCACCCGACAACGACCCGTAAAGCGGGTAGCCATCGTGGCTTTTTCCTCCAACACGAGTCTTGCAGGCCGATTCAACGATAACATATCCAATAAACTGAAAGCGGTCGCCGATAAATGGATTTCACTCGGCAAAGAAAATATACTGGTTTACCCCATCGGGGAGAAGGTAGCCAGGGCTGCCAAAAAACTGGAACTGAAAGTAGCGGGTAATTACAACGATATCAGTGCAAAACCCAGGTATGACGAAGCGCAAAAGATTGCTGCTGAGCTGATGGAGCAATTCCGGCTGGGCAACATCGACCGGGTGGAGCTTATTTATCACCATTTTCAGAGCAAGGGCTCTCAGATGGTGGTGCACGAACCATTCCTTCCCATTGAACTGAAGCCTCATGCAAACGGTGATACGGCAATCGATTACATTGTTGAACCGGATGAGGAGACCATCATGGCTCAGTTGATCCCCAAAGTCCTCAAATTGAAACTGTTTACCACGCACCTCGATTCGGTTACCTCAGAGCATGCAGCCCGCATGATGGCGATGCAGATTGCCACCGACAATGCCGATAACCTGATCGATGAACTGACGCTGGAATACAATAAACTGCGCCAGCAATCCATTACCAATGAACTGCTTGATATTGTGAGCGGCTCTTTCGGGATGACCAGTGGTTAACCTATATTTTTATTGATCTCTTCGATATACTGAAGAAGCTCATCTCTACCCTTCCCTTTTTCTGCCGAGGTAACGAACAGGGGCGGCAGTTCTTCCCACCACTCCAGCAGCTTTTCCTGATAGGCATTCAGGTTCATCTGCAGCCGGCCTGTGCCCATCTTATCAGTTTTGGTAAACACCACGGAAAAAGGCACCCCGTTCTCTCCCAGCCACTCCATAAACTCCAGATCGATCTGCTGCGGTTCGTGACGTGCATCGATCAGCACAAACAGGTTGGCCATCGTTTCCCGTCCCAGAATATAATCTTCAATGATGCCGCGGATTTTTTCCCTGCCCTCTTTTCCCCGTCTTGCGTAGCCATATCCCGGCAAATCCACCAGATACCATTCGTCGTTGATCAGAAAATGATTGATCAGCATTGTTTTTCCGGGGGTTGATGAAGTCAGGGCCAGGCCTTTGCGGCCGGTGAGCATATTGATGAGCGATGATTTGCCCACGTTGGAGCGACCGATAAAGGCATACTCCGGCTTCCCGTCCTGCGGACATTTCCGGTAATCGGTATTGCTGATGATGAATTCTGCAGATTTGATAATCATATTTT
>WOYT01000080.1 GCA_011620695.1 Proteiniphilum sp. | reverse complement strand
GGCTCCACTACCCTTCCTTCACCGCTACGCTGAAATCGGGTATGATCTGTCGCATCCCCGGACCCACCTTTATGCTGCACGGCACAAACGGTTCCTTTGTCAAGTACGGACTGGACGTGCAGGAGGCAACCCTCGACAGGGGAGCCATCCCGCAAGGTAAGGATTGGGGACGGGAGCCTGAGGAGATCTGGGGCACGATCCACACCGAATACAAGGGTGTGATGATCCGGGGAAAGCTGGAAAGCGAGCCGGGCGACTATCGCGACTATTTCATTAACCTGCGCGAAGCCATCAACGGCAAGGCAGCGCTGGCGGTGAAGCCGGAGGAGGCGCGCAACGTGATACGGATCATCGAGCTGGCGTTTCAAAGTAGCAGGGAGAAGAGAACCATCGCTCTATCCTGAAGTGGGTGACTAAATAAAGAAGATGCTTGCTCCGGCAATGCTGATCACCGCCCCGATCACCTGGCGTGCGGTGATCTTCTCCTTGAACATGATGGCTGTGGGAAGGATGATAAAGATGGGGACCAGCGCCATCAACGTCGAGGCGATGCCCGTTTCGGTATGTTGCACCGCGTAGAGCGAGAGGGAGACCCCGATAAATGGGCCGAAAACAGTGCCGATTGTAATTGCTTTCATCCCCGTTCTGTCTCTCGCCGCCATGAACACCCGCCTCCAGCGGCCGACAAAGGTGACCAACAGGGCAAAAGCAGCGAAACCGAAGATCGCCCTTATCTGTGTGGCTGCCACCGCGTCATAGTCGCCCATCCCTTTCTTGCTCAGAATCAGTCCCACCGCCTGACCCAGTGCGCCCCCCAGCGCATAGAGGAACCCTCGGAGTGGGATGTTGAGCTTTAGTTTTTTACCAGCCACGGCAATCATGATCCCTGACACGCTCACCACGATCCCCGCGATGCTCTTCAGTGAGAGGATCTCCTGCAGGAAGAACCAGCCGATCACGGCAGTGATCATCGGGGCGAGGCTCATCACCAGCTGCGAGGTGCGGGATCCGATCAGGGTGTAGGACTTGAAAAGGAAGAGATCGCCCAGGAAAAAGCCAACGATGCCCGAGAGCCCCAACCAGAACCAGTTATAGGCGGTGGCATCCATCGGGAAGAACATCCCGCGGGTGAAGAGAGTGGTGATCCCCAGGAAGATAATCCCCAGGAAAATGCGGATGATGTTTACCGAAAGGGAGCCCGTGCGGCGTCCCGCTTTCTCGAAGAAGATGGCGCTGAGCGTCCAGCAAACGGCGGTAAGCAGTGAGGCGATCTCACCGATATGTGTCTGAAATGGCATGTCGCTGATCCCTTATGGCTGTATAATTGTGGATATTGAGGCTGCAAATGTAGGGGATTTTTTTGGAATAACGACATTTATCGAAGCGCTTCAACCAGTTTTTCAGCCGCCGCCTCCACCGACGGTTCACTTTCCAGCAGGGAGATGAAACGGCTCCCGATGATGGCACCTGCTGCCTCGCGGCAGGCTGCATCGAACGTCTCTCTGTTGGAGATGCCGAAACCGATCAGCCGTGGGTTCTTGAGTCCCATCGCATTCACTTTACGGAAGTACGCCAGGTGCTGCTCACCGAAGTGCTTCCTGGCACCTGTCACCGATGCGGAGGAGACCATGTAGATAAAGCCAGCGGTATGGTCGTCAATCATCCGGATCCGCTCTTCCGAGGTCTCAGGTGTGATGAGCATGATCATGTGAACCCCATAGCGGTCGGCCACCGGCTTGTAGTGATCAAGATACTCTGCAAAGGGAAGGTCAGGAATGATCAGCCCGTCGATGCCGCATGCTGCCGCTCTCTGACAGTAGTTTTCGAAGCCGAACTGCAGGATGGGGTTGAGGTAACCCATCAGCACCAGCGGGATGGTGACCGTGGCGCGTACATCCACCAGCTGACTGAAGAGCGTTTTCACGCTCATACCGTTACGCAGTGCCCGGGTGCCGGCGGCCTGGATTACCGGCCCGTCGGCCATCGGGTCGCTGAAAGGAACGCCGATCTCCAGCATATCCACTCCATTCCGTTCCAGCGCCTGCATCACCCTTACAGTATCGTTGAGCTGCGGATAACCAGCGGTAAAGTAAACCGATAAAATATGCTCTTTCTTCTGTTGAAACAATTGATCAATCCTGTTCATATCATTTAAGTTGTTAATCTTTTCATAATTGGTGAACCACAAACGCTGGATTCAGCGCCCCAGATGCGTCAAAAAACGCTGCAGCAGGATCCTGTCCTTCAATGCCGGAGCTGTCTCAAAGCCACTATTGAGATCGATCCCCGCAAATTGGGGATGATCGAACGCTTTCAGCGCTTCAGCATCATCCGGCCTGATGCCTCCGCTCAGCAAAAAAGGGGTACTTCCCCTGTAACCGGAGAGCAGCTCCCAGCGGAATTTTTTCCCGGAACCACCATGATGCGCTGTTCGGGTGTCGAAGAGAAAGTAGTCGCAACTGCCCTCATACTTCTTTACCTGTTCAGCGGGAAATGGTTCTCCACAATCCATCCCGAACGCCTTTATTACTGTGAAACCAGCATCCTGTATGGAACGGCAGTAAGCGGGCGATTCATTTCCGTGCAGTTGGATGATCTGCAGCCGGTTTATTGAGGCGATCTCCTGCACCCTCTCCGGCAACTCGTTCACGAACACCCCTACCCGCTTCACCCTCTCCGGGATGCAACTCAACTCATCTCCTACGTATCGTGACGAACCGGGATAGAAGATAAATCCCATCCAGTCGAAACCCAGCTGTTCCACAGCCCGGATGTTCTCCGCATCACGCATGCCGCAAATTTTGATGATCATATCTTTAGCT
>WOYT01000115.1 GCA_011620695.1 Proteiniphilum sp. | reverse complement strand
ATGACAACAAGAAGAGAATTTATCAGAAATGCAGCGCTGGCTTCCGCGGGACTGGCCATGGGCGGCATATCTACCAAAATGAGTGCGGCCAGTTACAACAGGGTCGTGGGCGCCAATCAAAAGGTGAACCTGGCTCATATCGGCATCGGAAACCGCGGATGGGAGATCATCAACGACTTCGACAAAACGGGACTGGCCAACGTGGTGGCCCTCTGTGATGTGGACCTGGGGGCAGAACATACCCAGAAAGCCTTGGCCAAATTTCCGAACGCGAAACGGTTCAAGGATTTCAGGGAGATGTTCGACAAGATGGGGAACGAGATTGATGCAGTGGCCATTGCAATCCCCGACTTTGCCCATTTTCCGGCAGTGATGATGGCGATGGCCGAAGGTAAACACGTGTATGTGGAGAAACCGCTGACACGCACCTTTCACGAGTCTGAACTGCTACTGAAGGCAGCCAGGAAATATCCCAACGTCGTCACCCAGATGGGAAACCAGGGCCACTCCGAGGCAAACTACTTTCAGTTCAAAGCCTGGAAAGAAGCAGGTATCATCAAAGATGTGACGGCCATTACCGCTCATATGAATAACCCGCGCCGCTGGCATGGCTGGGATCCGAACATCAGGAAATTCCCTGCTGCAGAACCGGTTCCCGAAACGCTGGACTGGGATACCTGGCTGATGGCACGCGATTATCACGATTACAACAAGGACTTCCATTACGGTCAGTGGCGCTGCTGGTATGATTTCGGTATGGGAGCACTGGGCGACTGGGGAGCGCACATCATCGATACAGCCCATGAGTTTCTTGACCTGGGATTACCCGAAGAGATTGTGCCGGTAAGACTTAGCGGTCACAACGATTATTTCTACCCGATGTCGAGTACCATCGAGTTCAAATTCCCGAAACGGGGCAACATGCCGCCGGTGGTGATCACCTGGTACGACGGTCTGGATAACATCCCCTCAGTGCCCGAAGGATATGGTGTCTCGGAAATTGATCCCAATATCCCCTCGGTGGCAGGCGGAAAGATACAGCCGGCCAAACTGAATCCGGGCAAGGAGATCTATAGCAAGGAGCTGACGTTCAAGGGCGGGTCACATGGCAGTACCCTCAGCATCATCCCCGAGGAGAAAGCGCGTGAGATGGAGAAACATCTGCCGGAGGTGCCACAGAGTCCCTCCAACCACTTTGCCAACTTCCTGCTGGCTTGCCAGGGTAAGGAAAAAACACGCTCCCCGTTTGAAATATCGGCTCCCCTGAGCCAGGTATTCAGCCTTGGTGTGGCTGCACAACGACTGAACCGAAAGATCGTTTTCGACAGAGAGACGAAACGTGTCACCAACGATGCCTTTGCCGATGCATTCCTCACGGGAGAACCACCCAGAAAAGGGTGGGAAGATTTTTACCGGATTTGAAATCATGGATGTGTGATTCTATTTACTTGGATTTCGAATCAGGAAATTGAAAAGAATATAAGATTTTTTTATCTAAATGAAAAACGACAATGAAAAAGAGAAGTTTACTACTGATGATGGCGTTGATTGCACTGCTCACCTCTTGTTCGCAAGGTCCTAAATGGCAGGAGCTGTTTAACGGCGAGAATCTGGATGGATGGGAGAGGCTGAACGGCTCCGCCGAATACAAGGTGGAAGATGGTGCAATTGTGGGCATTTCGCAACTCAACTCCCCCAACACTTTCCTGGCAACCAACGAGGTCTATGATGATTTTATCCTGGAGTTTGAATTCAAGGTTGATGATGGCCTCAACTCCGGTGTACAGTTTCGAAGCAACAGCTTTCCGGAATATCAGAACGGACGGGTTCACGGCTATCAGTTCGAGATCGATCCATCCGAACGGGCATGGACCGGCGGTATCTACGATGAGGCACGCCGCGGCTGGCTCTATCCGATGAATTACAACCCCGAAGGACAGATGGCATTCAAAAAAGGCGAATGGAACAGTGCCCGCATCGAAGCGATCGGGAACCATATCCGTACCTGGGTGAACGGCATTCAGTGTGCCGACCTGCTGGACAACACCACTCCGTCAGGGTTTATCGCGCTGCAGGTGCATTCCATCGGGAAAAACGCTGCGCTTGAAGGTAAGACGGTCGCCTGGCGCAATATCCGCATTCTTACCGAAGAGCTTGAACAGTACAGGATGCCGGAAAACCGGGATGTGAAACAGATCAACCAGATCGCCAACACCATCTCCGAACGGGAGGCAGCCGAAGGCTGGAAGCTGCTCTGGGATGGCAAAACCAGCGAGGGGTGGCGCGGTGCCAAACTCGACCGTTTTCCCGATAAAGGATGGTCGATAGAGAATGGCATACTGAAAGTGCAAAAAGGCAACGGAGGCGAATCCGCCAACGGGGGCGATATCGTCACCACCCGTCCCTATAAAAACTTTAAGCTGAAGGTCGATTTCAGGATCACCGAAGGAGCCAACAGCGGCATCAAGTATTTCGTGGATACCAACCTGAATAAAGGGGAAGGGTCGGCCATCGGATGCGAATACCAGATCCTGGACGATAAAAGACATCCCGATGCAAAATTGGGCGTTAACGGTAACAGAACACTGGGTTCGTTGTACGACCTCATTCCCGCACCGGAAAACAAACCTTTCCGCTCCGGATTTTTCAATACGGCCATGATTGTTGTGAATGGGAATCATGTAGAACACTGGCTCAACGGAGTGAAGCTACTGGAGTATGAACGCAACAACGAAGAGTGGAATCAGCTTGTTCAAACGAGCAAATACAAAGACTGGCCCAATTTCGGCAATGCCGAAGAAGGATTGATCTTGTTACAGGATCACGGCGACGAAGTGTGGTTTCAGAATATCAAAATAAAAGA
>WOYT01000009.1 GCA_011620695.1 Proteiniphilum sp. | reverse complement strand
CCGGAGCTGCTTGCTGAAGCAAGAGAAAGACTGATGAATGAATAACAGCTTTAGGAAGCGATGAAGAGATACCTACTATTGCTCCTCTTGTTGCTCCCGCTCTCCGCTATATTCGCACAAAAGCTGATTGATACAGGAGGGACCGGATATAGCAAGACTTCGGTGAATACGGCCATTTTCCGCAGCAACGCGATCGTCACCCATCAGAACATTCAATATATCGCCTTTTACGATGGTAATGGATACATGGTCCTGGGAAAACGGAGCCTCGGCTCCGACAACTGGACGCTTTGTGTCACACAACATCGTGGGAATGTGCGGGATGCACATAATGTCATCAGCATCATGGTCGATGGGGAGGGTTATCTGCATGTTGCTTTCGACCATCATGACAATCGACTCAACTACTGCCGTAGTGTCCGGCCCGGATCACTCATACTGGGAGAACCGGAAGCGATGACCGGTCTGGATGAGGAGCGTGTAACCTATCCCTGCTTTTACCGGTTGCCTGAAGGAGATCTGCTCTTCACATACCGTTCGGGTGCGAGTGGCAGGGGCAACCTGGTGCTGAACCGTTATGATAGGAAGAGCAGGAGGTGGTACCGACTGCACGATGTGCTTATTGACGGCGAAGAGGAGAGGAGTGCCTACTGGCAGATGTTCGTCGACAAAAAAGGGAACATCCATCTCTCATGGGTATGGCGTGAGAGCTGGGACGTGGCCACCAATCACGATCTTTGTTATGCCCGCTCCAACGATGGTGGCATCAATTGGGTGAACTCACACGGAGAACGCTACAGCCTGCCCATTACGGCTAAAAATGCCGAGTACGCTTGTCTGATACCCCAGGGCAGTGAGCTGATCAATCAGACCGGCATGAGTGCCGACAGGAAAGGGAATCCCTATATTGCCGGTTACTGGAGAGATCAGGGAAGCGATATCCCACAATATCGTCTGGTTTGGTTCGATGGATTGAGCTGGCAACAGCAGCAGGTGGCAGCACGAAAGACTCCTTTCTCGCTCTCCGGAGGCGGGACGAAGATGATTCCTATATCCCGTCCCCAGGTGGCGATTGGAGAGAAAAAAGAGAGGAGCATCGTCTACTATCTCTTCCGTGACGTGGAGCGCGGCAGCAGGGTGTCGCTGGCGAAAAAAATATTAGGATCAAAGAGCGGTTGGGAGGTGATTGATCTGACCCCTTTTCCGGTCGATGCCTGGGAGCCTTCTTTTGATACTGAGCTCTGGAAAAACAAACAGAAGCTGCACATCTACCTTCAGCGCAGCAGCCAGGGCGACGGTGAACGAAGCACCGACCTTGAACCCCAGCCGGTATATCTATTGGAGTATGAATGATAGGAGTTCTATCCTTTATCTTCTTTTCTCCTGTAGGTAGCAATCCAGTCGCGTGATCAGCCAGAAGAGGCTGAAAATCAGGCTGACAAGTAGCACCGTACCCCAAAAGCGGTATGACTGTAAAAATGCCTCTCCCAGCAACAGGTAGGCTCCGCCGACGATGGCTGCCAGCAGGATATACATTGTACCGAAAATATTCCCCAGATCTTTCAGCAAGGTGATGCTTCTCCTGGCGGGAGATGTCTTTTTCCTGGTGAGGGAATGCTCAGTCTCAATCTGCTGCATGATGCGGTATTGCAGCTTCTCAGGTGCCTTTTTCCCTGCTGATTGCAACAGCTCTTTCAACTGATCATCCTCAATCTCTATTCTTTTCTCTTTCATTTTGGTTCCGCTTTTGTCCTGTGTCATTTTACCGGTCATTTATAGCCGGCCTCTTCCATGCTGTAACTTGCGGTCAACAGCTCCTTGAACATCTTCCGAGCCCGGAAGAGCTTCACCTTCACGTTGGATTCGTTCAATCCTGTGATGGAAGCGATCTCTTTCACCGGGTGATCCTCCATATAGTACAATGTCAGCAGCAGTGCATCCCCCCTGGGCATCTGCTCCAGGATATCTCTCACCACCTCCCTGCGTTCTCTCTCTGCCAGCCCTGCATCTGCTTCCTGATCTGTCAGGTCTGCCGCATCATCAATCTCTGTCTCTTTCCTGCCCGTCCAGATGCGCCTCTTGGAGTGGGTTACCGCCGTGTTATATACAATACGGTAGAGCCAGGTGGAGAACTTGCTCTCGGAACGGAAGGTGTGCAGGTTGCGGTATGCTTTCACGTAGCTCTCCTGCACCACATCTTCCGCGTCCTGCATGTTGCCGCATATCCGGTAGGCGATGGTGATGGCCATATCCTGATAGGTCTCGACAAAATATGCGAACGCGGAAGTGTTGCCCGTGAGCACCTGCTGCACACGCTGATTCTCGTTCATCGCAACCCTTTATTCCTTATCGTTATCCTCCTGCTGCGGTGACAAAACCATCTTCCGTGTAACCAGGAAGTAGGTTAGGTAACCAACCCCCAGGAAGAAGACCACGCTGGCGCCAGTCACCCAGAACTGGTTCCCTTCTGCAATTACCAGGTATTCAGAGCAAAAGAACCCGACAATGATACCGATACCCAGGGCGATCAGCACGATGCCGTTGCGCAGCGACACCAGCCGGTTGGGATTGCTCTTCGCTTTGGTTTTGTTGGGTGGGATGATGCCCTGTTCAATCAGTCCCATTCGTTCACGGTGCTCGTTTCTGATGACGTTTAAACCGATTACCAGTCCGGTGGCGATGGGCAGTCCTACTGCACAAAGAATGGCTACAATTGGTATCAATTCTTCCATATTCGCATGTTTTTAGTTAAGTGAATCATTCTGTTTACATGCATAGGACTCTCGCTAAGTTCATCCGGTTACAAAAATAGGTTACTTGTTTTTCAGCAGATCACGGATCTCGGTTAACAGCGTCTCTTCCTT
>WOYT01000049.1:11822-13738 GCA_011620695.1 Proteiniphilum sp. | reverse complement strand
GTCAGGAGATAAAATTAAAGCGGTTGTAATAATCGATGGTGTCACTGGTCAGGATATCCAGGCTGACATAATTCTGCACTTTCACGGGACCGCGGTAAATGAGATACTCCAACAGGGTCTTCATCGCCAGGAAACCCTGCCGCTCTGGCTCCTGACCGATCAGAAAATCGATCACACCGTTTCGGAGTCCCTGCACATTGGGCCGGGTGAGGTCTACACAGATCAACCGGATATCCCGGATTGACTTCCTCTGAAAATAATCAGCCAGGATACCACCCCGGGAGTTGAGCACCACCACTCCCCCAAAATCATAACTCCCCTGAAAATAGTGATCAAGCTGCTCATCATACTTCTCTGGCTCCATAGCTGTAAAAGGTATCCGCACGATCTCGTTGGTGATCTGCCGCTCGCTGAGATAATCGGAAAAACCCTTTTTGCGGAGGATACTGGTATTGGCACTCTCATCACCGATGCGGACAGCCTGAAGCATACCAATCCTGCATCCTTTAGGGGTGATGGAGGTGATCAATCGGGCTATCAGATATCCGCAGACATAATGATCCGATGTGAAATAGGCGAGCGGCGAGGTATTCTCTACCGTTGAGTCCACAAACAGATAGGGGATCTCCCGCTCTTCCAGCTTCCTGACCAGCCTCACCGTCTCCTCCTTGAATGTGGTGCCGATGATCACCGCATCGGTTTCCAGTTCCGCTATCTCGTCATAGACTTTCCGACAGGAGTGGATGTCATACTGGTTATAGGTGTAAACGGAACATTTGATGCGGATATTCTCATACTCCTGCAATGCTTTCCGGATGCCCTGGTGGATGCTCTCCCAGTACTCCCCCTCCATCACATCGGGGGTGGTGATGATCACCTTGTACTTGCGTCGCAGCGACAATCCCGTGATATGAATATTGGGTTTATAATTAACTTTCTTCAATACACCCTCCACAGCAGTTCGGGCAGATTCCGACACCCTGCCCCTGTTATGTATAATACGGTCGACAGTTCCTGGTGACACACCTGCCATTTCGGCAATATCCTTGATACGGATTTTTTGTTGCATGAACAATCCTGTTGCTAAACTCTTCCTTTAAAATTTATCCCAAACCCTGTTAAAGCAAACAGCTGCTCCTTTTATCTGCTAACATTCCGGATTGAAACATCCGGAATCAGTAATTGAACTCCTTGTAATAGTCGATCGTCTCCTTTGTCAGGATATCCAGACGCACATAGTTTCGTTGCTTCACCGGTTTCCTGTATATCAGGTATTCGATCATCGTCTTCATGGCGAGAAAACCCTGATGCTCCGGCTCCTGTCCAATCAGAAAATCAATATATCCCTCACGCAATCCTTTCACGTTTGATACCGTAAGGTCAACCCCGATCAAATGAATATGCTTGATGCAGTTCCTGGCAAAATAGTCAGCCAGCAACCCTCCACGGGAGTTAAAGAAGACAACCCCTCCCACTGAGTGCTGGCTCTGGAAAAATTCGGACATCCAAGCCTCATTTTTCTCCGGCTCAAAAGCTGAAAATGGAATTTTCAGGATACTGTTGGTGATCTTCTTCTCCTCCAGATAATCATGAAACCCTTTCTTTCGGAGGATACTGGTGTTGGCACTCTCATCGCCGATTCGTACCGCCTGCGACATGCCGATATCTGAACCTGCCGGGATAATGGAAGTGATCAGCTTTGCCATCAGATAGCCGCACATATAATGATCGGAGGTGAAGAATGCCAGCGGAGAGGTGTTGTCCATGGTGGAGTCCACGAAAATATAGGGGATCCCTCTCTCCTCCAGCAGCCTGGTGAGCCGGAGTGTCTCCTCTTTAAAGGTCAGACCAATGATCACACCGTCGGCATCAATCTCAACAATGCGGTCATACACCTCACGACAGGAATAGACATC
>WOYT01000049.1:0-11722 GCA_011620695.1 Proteiniphilum sp. | reverse complement strand
CAGATACCATTGAAAATAAACAATTTGAATTGTATGAAACATATTTCAACACTTCTAATCCTGTTAATGATGAGCCTTATGGCCATCTCACAAAACAATCATGACTACTTTCCCACTCATCAGTTAACCACAGTAGGTGCCTACTACTATCCCGAACACTGGGATGAATCACAATGGGACAGAGATCTGAAGAAGATGGCCGAAATGGGGTTCGAATTTACCCATTTTGCCGAGTTCGCCTGGGCTCAGCTGGAACCGGAAGAGGGGGTATATGACTTTGGATGGCTCGACAGGGCTATTGCGCTGGCCGCCAAATATGACCTCAAGGTGATTCTCTGCACCTCTACCGCGACACCACCCGTCTGGCTGGTACGCAAGCATCCTGACATCCTTATCACAAATGAAGATGGCACCCGCTATGACCATGGCTCGCGACAGCATGCCTCTTTCTCCAACGAATATTACCGCACCTATTCCATGAAGATGATCGCCGAGCTGGCCAAACGATATGGTCAGGATGACCGTGTCATCGGCTGGCAACTGGACAACGAACCTCACTCCACGGTTGACTATGGTGATGATGCGCAAAAACGGTTCCGGGCATGGCTGAAAGAGAAATACAACAGCATTGATGCACTCAATCACGCCTGGGGCACCAACTTCTGGAGCGGCACCTACAGCGATTTCAACCAGATCAACCTGCCCAAGCACCGACAATGGGGTATGAACCTCTATCAGCGGCTCGATCACAGCCGCTTCTGTGACCAGGAGACTGCCACCTTCCTTGATGAACAGGCCCGCACACTGCGGCAGTACATCTCACCCCGGCAGTGGATCACCACCAACTTCATCCCGATGTATGATGCCCGCTTCATCGGGGCAGACAAGGAGCTCGATTTCATCAGCTATACACGCTATATGGTGTACGGGGAAGACAAGGGAATCGGAGATAAAGGATACCGTGTGGGTGAATACACGCGGATTGCCATGGCCAACGACTATTTCCGCCCCCTTTCGCCCCTCTATGGGGTGATGGAGCTGCAGCCGGGTCAGGTAAACTGGGGAACGGTCAACTCACAACCGCTGCCGGGTGCCGTACGCCTCTGGCTATGGCATGTGTTTGCGGGGGGAAGCAGGTTTACCTGTACCTATCGTTTCCGCGCACCTATCTACGGATTTGAACAGTATCACAGCGGAATCGTGGGCACCGATGGCGTTACCCCTACCGTAGGTGGTACCGAATACCAGCAATTTATAAGCGAGATTGGTCAGCTTAGAGAACATACTGCCCTGCAACAGGTGCCGACAGCTTATCTGAACCGGAAAACGGCCATCCTCTATGATCCGGACAACAGCGTCGCCATTGAACAGAACAAACAGACAATACTCTGGGACACAGAACAACATGTGTTGAAATATTACAGGGCATTGAAATCGTTTGGTGCTCCCGTCGACTTTATTCGCGCCACTACCGATTTTGCAGAATACCCTGTCATCATTGTACCCGCCTATCAGCAAATGAGCCTTGCCCTGATCAGGAAACTATCCGAGTACGCTGAGAAAGGCGGCAATCTCATCATCTCCTGCCGTACCGGCCATCAGAATGAACTGGGTCACCTCTGGGAAGCACGCCACGCCGAGCCTATCTACAAACTGATTGGCAGTGAGATTGCCTTTTACGATTTGCCACAATCCTTTGATCCGGGAACAGTGGAGATGGATGGCAAAAGTTATGCCTGGAGCAGTTGGGGTGATATCTTGCAACCATTTGAAGGTACCGAAAGCTGGGCCTCCTACCAGGGTGATTTTTATGCCGGAAAATCGGCCGTCACTTTCAATCGCCTGAATGAGGGCAGCGTAACCTACGTGGGCGCCGATAGCCAGAAAGGGGGTCTGGAGCTGGCCGTTTTGAAGAAAGTGTATGATCGTCTGGGAATCCCGGTGGAGAACTATCCCCCGGGTATACTGGTGGAATTTCGCGATGGTTTTGGCATTGCCATGAACTACGGAGACTCCCCCTATACAATGGAACTGCCGGAAAACAGTGAGATCCTCATTGGCGAAAGCTTGATCCCCACTGCCGGCGTCCTGGTCTGGAAAATCAACTGACAGGAAGCTGTCAGTTGATAGACCATTCAGGATAACAGAAAATTGTGCACGTGCACAGATTCAAATCTTACAAATAAGCGCATCACCTCTGCAACAGATCACTATTACAGCAGCAGTAGATGCCGTTTAACAAAAAAATGAGAGCTATAACAAGTAATGTATCAAACCAATTAATTAACTGCAACAGGAATGAACAAACAAATTATCTGGATCCTACTTATTCTGGGGATCACATTCATGTCAGGCTGTAAGAAAAAATATGCCTATCCGTTTCAGAATCCCGATCTCGAACTTGAGGATCGGGTGGAAAATCTGCTCAGCCTGCTTACACTCGAAGAGAAAGTCGGGATGATGACGAACGACTCTAAACCGGTACCCAGACTGGGAATACCAGCCTATGACTGGTGGAATGAAGCGCTGCATGGTGTGGGACGTGCCGGACTTGCAACCGTATTCCCCCAAGCAATTGGCATGGCAGCCACCTGGAACGAACCGGGACATCTTGAAACATTCAGCATCATTTCAGATGAAGCAAGAGCCAAATATCATGAAGCGGTTCTGAAAGACAACCGGGGAAGGTACTACGGGCTCAGCTTCTGGACCCCCAATATCAACATCGTTCGTGATCCGCGTTGGGGCAGAGGACAGGAAACCTACGGTGAAGATCCCTTCCTGACGGCACGAATGGGAGTTGCCGCCGTAAAGGGCTTGCAGGGAGATGATCCGGATTATTTCAAAACCTATGCCTGTGCCAAGCATTTTGCCGTGCACAGTGGTCCCGAGTGGACCCGGCATTCCTATAACGCCTCGGTATCCGGACGTGATTTGTGGGAGACCTATCTTCCGGCGTTCAAAGCGCTGGTCGATGAAGGCAATGTCAAGCAGGTGATGTGCGCCTACAACGCTTTTGAGGGTGAGCCCTGTTGCGCAAGTAACAGGCTGATGCTGGATATTCTACGGGGACAATGGGGATACAAAGGCATGGTGGTCTCCGATTGCGGGGCGATCAATGACTTCTATGTCCCCAAGTATCACGCCACACATCCTGATCCAGAATCGGCAGCCGCCGATGCGGTGATTCACTCCACCGACCTGGAATGCGGCAGTGTCTATGAAAACCTGGTGAAAGCTGTGGAAGAGGGAATGATCACCGAAGATCAGATTGATCAATCGCTTCGCCGCATATTACGGGGCTGGTTTGAGCTGGGTATGCTCGATCCGGTCGAAAGAGTGCCCTGGAGCAAACTCTCACCCGACATTGTTGACTCAGAAGCGCACAGGCAGCTGGCTTTACGTGTGGCACGGGAATCAATGACCCTTTTGAAAAACAACAATGGGCTGTTACCTTTGAGCAAAGATCTGAAAAAGGTGGCGGTGATTGGCGCCAATGCGGCCGACAGTGCGATGCTGTGGGGTAATTACAACGGATTCCCCTCCTCCACGGTAACCATCCTCGATGGCATCCGTGCAAAGCTGCCCGATGCAGAAATCATGTACGAGAGAGGTTGCGACCTGGTAGAGCCGATGCGCACCTCTGACAATCATACTCTCGTCGATGGTAAAGCGATGATGTCACACAGTGAGACATCTATTCCAAAGGAATTGGCACAGTTTGATGAGCTTACTGAGCGTCTCAAAGAAGCGGATGTCATCATCTATGCCGGCGGTCTCTCTCCCCGGCTGGAGGGTGAGGAGATGCCTGTAAACGCAGAAGGATTCAAGGGTGGTGACCGTGAGTGGATTGAACTACCAGAAGTACAGCGACGCATGCTGGAGAGTCTGAGAAAAACAGGCAAACCGGTTGTCTTTGTGCTCTGTTCAGGCAGTGCCCTCGCCCTGGAACAGGATGAGAAAAATTATGATGCCCTGCTGGCGGCATGGTACGGCGGACAGGCTGCCGGCACTGCCGTAGCCGATGTGCTGTTCGGCGATTACAACCCCGCCGGGAGACTTCCGGTCACCTTCTACAAATCGACCGCACAGCTCGACAATGCCCTGAAACCGGCCGATAACCCGGAGCATCAGGGATTTCAGAACTACAACATGGAGGGGCGTACCTACCGATACATGAAGGAGGAACCGCTTTATCCCTTCGGACATGGGTTGAGCTATTCCAGCTTCAATTACGGGGATGCAGTACCCAGCACCACCGAGGTGGATTCAAAGAAAGGTCTCACATTGGTGGTTCCTGTCACCAACACCTCAGACCGTGGAGGAGACGAGGTAGTTCAGCTTTATGTAAGAAGAAACAATGATCCACAGGCTCCGGTGAAATCACTGCGTGCATTCAAGCGTATCTATTTCAAACCGGGTGAAACAAAGCAGGTTGAACTGACGATTCAGCCCGATGCATTTCAGTTTTACGATGAAAGTGAGGCTGGATTGGTTGCCAAGGGGGGAAGTTATACACTACTTTATGGAGGCAGTTCATCGTACAAAAGTTTAAAGAGTGTGGATATTATGGTAAAATGTAGATAAAGAGAACCACATAGTGCTTCACCAAAAAAGATCATTGAACCTGGCAAATACCGAAAATAGATACAAATTTTCGATGGATGAAGAAAAATTCACCCTATTACCAAATTTCTGCATCTCTCTGAAAGGGAAACCCTCTATTTTTACGGGATGGTTCTATTTATGTGTAAAATTAAACAGATTACTAACAATGGAAAATTGACAAAATTATGAAAAATGGTTTACAACTAATTTTCGCCTTCCTAATTCTGTGCTCATTGATGGTTAAAGGGCAGGTAAAGGAGCAGCTCCCTGAAGGGACCCTTCCAAACGAATTCAATATTGTAGGAGCTGAGTATCCACGTGTAGGAAAGGATGGACGCACCTATTTCAAAGTTTTTGCACCCGATGCAAAGAAAGTGGAGATCAGCTTCCGGGGCGAAATGCAAAGAGGGGATGACGGATTCTGGACCCTTGTCTCCAAAGAACCGGAAGTTGTGGGATTTCACTACTATCAGGTGATTATTGACGGTATAAGCGTTGCCGACCCAAACGGCAAACCTGTTTTCGGTATGGGAAAATGGGTCAGTGGTATTGAGATTCCGGAAGAAAACGGTGGCTATTACAAGCCGCAAGCCGGTGTTTCCAAAGGAAAAGTGAGTGAAAGTTGGTACTATTCAGATGTGCGCAATGAATGGCGCCGCTGTTTCGTCTACACACCTGCCTGCTATGACAAAGAACCAGAGCGCAAATTTCCGGTATTGTATCTCCAGCATGGAATGGGTGAGAATGAAACCAGCTGGGCCAATCAGGGAAGAATGAATTTTATCATGGACAATCTGATTGCAGCAGGAGAGGCAAAACCGATGGTGGTGGTGATGGATAACGGGAATATTGAAAACTTCCGCACCCAGCCAGGTGAAAATCCCAATGAGACAAGAGCCCGTTTCGGTGCCGACTTCACCCCCATCCTGCTGAACGAAATCATCCCCCATATCGAATCCAGCTTCCGGGTGTTGACCGACCGGGACAACAGAGCGATGGCGGGTCTCTCCTGGGGAGGGCTGCAGACCTTTAATATCACCTTGAACAATTTGGATAAATTTTCCTATATTGGCGGATTCAGCGGTGCAGGTATGATCAATACCGATCGACTGGACGAAGCATACAATGGGGTATTCAAAGATCCAGCAGCATTCAATGAAAAAGTACATGTTTTTTTCCTGGGCATCGGATCCGAAGAACATCCCGAGCGAACCAAAAATTTAAGTGACGGGTTGAAAAAAGCCGGGATTAATAACGTTTATTACGAATCACCTGGAACCGCACATGAGTTTCTTACCTGGCGCAGGTGCCTGAAAGAGTTTGTCCCTCTGCTGTTCAAATAGAAACCACTATTTATAGGATGAGATATTTTGATTCATTCCATATTTGACAGTAACAAGAATAAATTGGTGGAAAGAAAGGAATATGACCCTGGCGGGATAAATGCTGAACTGCAGAGAATGTTAATTACATTCTATTCACTCAAAAGAACCAATTAAAAAAGTTCTTTAAAATTATTAACGCAGGTTATCATAAACAACCTTATGAAACTTGACATTTATGTGACCCTATGCCTGTAGTTCAAATCACAAATATCTCATCTACTTACAAAGAGCACGTGGATGCACTATATGCCTATGCACTCCATATGGGATTCGATGAACAGACCGCCATGGATGCCATCCATGATCTGTTCTACAAACTTTGTCTTCGTCAAACGTCAATCGATGATCTGGAAAATCTGCGTTTTTATCTCATCAGGTCCCTCAGAAACAGGCTGATTGATATCCGCCGCTCACAGAGAGAGTTCGCGATCCTGGATAATGATGATCAGGAGTCAATTGGAGAGCTTCCCTTTCATCTGGAGGTAACGGTTGAGGATGAGATGATCATGGAGGAGGAGAAAGAAGAGATTCGCAAGAAAATTGAAAAAGTACTCAGCGGCCTCACCCACCGGCAGCGCGAGATCATTTTCCTGCGGTACATCAACGAATACAGTTATGAAGAGATCGCAGCCATCATGCAAATATCGGTAGAATCGAGCCGGAACCTGCTCAGCCGTACCATCGCCCGCCTAAAAGACTCACCCTTACCTGTTAGGATAATTCTCTTATTTCTGTGTTGAAATAAAATAATGAATGAACCAAAACTTTTCCTAAAAAATGATGATATTCTTCCAGCAATATCGTTTTCCTTATAAACAGTTATTGACATAAGTCCTCTCTTTTGTATAGTATTTATGAGTGATAAAAGAACTGAAAGCGATTCTGTACACTACCTGAAAGATGAAAAATTCATCGAGTGGATGCTTTGCCCCAATGATGAATTAAACAGCTATTGGATGCAATTTTTAGAAACGCATCCTGAGAAGAGAGTTGATCTGTTGAAAGCGGAAGAGCTCTTCAGAAAGTTTAAATTCTCCTCTTACCACCTGGATGAGGCAGCAAAAGAGAGAGCAGTGGTACGGCTTGAGGAGTCGCTCCGCCTCTTTCATCGAAAAAGAAAGATTCGGAAAATTTTCATCACAGCGGCTGGATCAGTAGCTCTCCTCCTATCGATATTTATGTTGATCCAAAATCTGATCATGAAGTCAGAACACTTTTCAGACACACCAATAGATTATTATGTAGGCAGTGAGCTGGAATCGAAAGAGATTCAGCTTTATACCGGTAATCAGACAACCACTTTCGAGGAAAACATCGATGTCACCATCAGAAGCGATCAGCTGATTCATGTAAAAAAAGAGAACAGCAGCGATGCAGATGAGATCACCACCGATCGAAACAGCATCAACCGATTGGTTGTGCCTCATGGAAAACGCTCTAAGGTTTTGCTTCCCGACGGCACCCAGATATGGTTAAACGCCGGTTCCACACTTATATTTCCATCTCATTTCGAAAAAAAATCTCGTGAGGTGACGCTCCGCGGAGAGATGTATGCACAAGTGTCCCATGATCCGGAAAGACCTTTTCTGGTAAAAACAGATCATCTTGATGTAAAAGTATACGGAACAGGTTTCAACCTCTCGGCATATGAGGATGCCTCCCCTTGGATCGTACTTGTGGAAGGAAGCGTAGGAATAAAATCGGACAAAGGCAGTGAGATGAAACTTGCGCCCAATGAAAGGGCTGTACGTACTGAAAATGGAACACTCGAAAGAAGCTGGGTAGATGTAAATAGTTATGTGAGTTGGAAAGATGGGTATCTCACCTACCATGAGACCCCTATCGCAGATGTTCTGAAGCAGATTGAGCGTTATTACAACCTTTCGTTCAATCTTGACGACAATGTGTCCCTGCAGGGTATGACCTGCAGCGGGAAGATCATCCTCTCGGATAACCTTGACAACGTGTTGACAGCGTTAACGCTCATTTCTGACACGCGTTATTACCGGGAGAAGAAATCAATCTACATTTATAAAAGTAAAACTTAAAAAAAAAGATGTGCCTATGAAAATGAGAACAAGTTGAAAAAAAAGAAACCGAACGATAGTGCGAATATCGTCCGGCAGAGATTCTAATTACCGTGTAAATCAATAATTAAAACTGAACAAAGATATGAATAAAAATTCTATTGCAGGCGAGTGCCCTGTCAATAATCTTAAACGTGCGTTTAAAATCATGAAAGTGACCCTTATCATGCTATTCTTTAGCATACTTTACCTACAAGCATCAACCAGTTACGCACAGGAAACTGAGTTGACGATTGACCTGAAATCCACCACCATCCGCAAGGTGTTCGAGGAGATCGAGCAGAAGAGTGACTTCCGGTTTATCTTCGCAGGTAATGCAGCTGAAATCGACAACAAACGGGTTGACCTGACTGTGGAGGCAAAGAAAATCGATGAGATCCTCGACAGGGTTTTGTCAGGTACAACCCTCACATACAAAATCCTGGATAACCAGATCGTCGTCTATCGGGATGCTGCAAAAAACAGTACTTCTTCGGATGCCACTACTAAAATTATTACCGAGTTAGCGCAGCAGAAGAGAGAGATCAGGGGACGGATTACCACCGCTGAAGGGGAGAGTGTGATTGGTGCCAACATCATTGAGATGGGAACCACCAACGGCACCATTTCCGACAGTAACGGTAATTTCGTGCTGCAGGTCGAAGAGGGAGCCGTGATCCATGTCTCCTATATCGGGTTCCTGGAACAGGACATCAATACCAGCGGCAGAAATTTCTTTGAGATTGTGTTGCTGGAAGATACCCAGGCACTTGAAGACCTTGTAGTTGTGGGTTATGGTGTGCAGAAGAAAAAGCTGGTTACCGGTGCCAATGTATCGGTAGGCGGTGAAACACTCCAAAACCAGCATACAGTCAATGCCCTGGAAGCAATGCAGTCTTTCGCCCCCGGTGTGAACATCACCCAGGCTTCCGGTATGCCAGGAGAGGGATTCCAGGTGAACATACGCGGACTGGGTACCATTGGTAACTCAGCCCCACTGTATGTGATCGACGGTGTCGCCGGCGGTGACATCAACACGCTGAACCCCTCTGACATCGAATCGATCGATGTATTGAAAGATGCTGCCTCTGCAGCCATCTATGGAGCTCGCGCCGCCAACGGTGTGATTCTGGTTACCACCAAGAGTGGCCGTAAGGGGCGCATTGTGGTTACCTACGACGGTTACTATGGTGTGCAGAACGTACCCAAGATGCCTGACCTGCTTGATGCCAAGCAATATATGGAGATCTATAACGAGGAACGAGTAGTATCAGGAAAAGATGCCCTTGACTTTGCATCATTGATTCCCGGCCTCTATCAGCAGATCATGAGCGGTCAATGGAACGGCACCGACTGGATGGAAGAAATCCGCAATGAAAATGCCCCCATCCAGAATCATGCCATCAACCTTTCAGGTGGTTCAGACCAGTCGCTCTTCTCCTTGGGATTCTCCTATACATCACAGGAAGGTATCCTCGGCAAACCGGTGGAGCCGCACAATGACCGTTATACGGTACGTCTGAACAGCGACCATGTGATCTACAGGAAAAACGGACTGGAAGTGATTAAGGTGGGTGAGACTTTCAATTACAGCTTTCGCCAGCGATCAGGGATTGCCATTGGTGGCATGTACTGGAACGACATCCGTAACATGCTGACCGGCTGTCCGCTTGTACCAGCCTACAACGATAAGGGAGAATTTTATGCAAGGGAGGATCTGAAAGCATCCGGTCTGGAATCCCTCTCATCACGCATTTACAACCCGCTGGCGCAAATGGCACTCAACAGGGGGATGAACGAGACACAGAACTACAACATTAACAGCAACGCCTACCTGGAGATACAGCCGATCAAGGATCTGATCCTGAGAAGCAGCTTCGGCTACAAAATGTCTGCCGACGCATACAGAAGCTATCAGCCGGCCTATGACCTGGCAGGTGATGCTACCCTCAGTCCCGGACGGATTACCCAGTCGGGAGGCAGCGGCTATGGCTGGACCCTTGACAACACGATCAACTACAGGTTCAGTAGGGATGACCATAATTTCGATGTGTTGGTGGGTCAATCAGCAGAAAAGTGGGGTTTCGGGATGAATATGAATGTCACCAACGCCAATCCGACATTCGTTGGATTCAAGCATGCCTACCTCAGCAACACCGACGGACTCACCTCAGGTGTGACCAGCATAGCGGGGGGCCCGCATTCACAGGGTGCACTTGCCTCTTTCTTCGGCAGGATCAACTATGACTACCGTGAGAAGTACATGCTCACCCTGGTGATGCGTGCCGACGGCTCCTCCAACTTTTCCAAGGAGAATCGATGGGGTTACTTCCCATCCGTTTCAGCCGGTTGGGTGCTTACCGAAGAGGAATTCCTGGCAGACAATGATGTACTGAACTTTTTGAAGCTGCGTGCCAGCTGGGGACAAAACGGCAACGCCGATATTGCTCCTTTCCAGTATATGAGTCTGATTGCATTCAACCCCGAAAACAACTACAGATTCGGCAGTGACCGCAACAAAATGCAACTGGGCGGATTCCCGTCCATCCTTCCCAACCCCGATGTGTCATGGGAGACCTCTGAACAGCTCAATATCGGGTTGGATGCCTACTTCTTCAACTCAAGGCTGCAGACCTCGTTCGACTACTATATCAAAACAACCCGTGACTGGCTGTTGCGTCAGCCGGTAGCCGATATTCAGGGACCACAGGGTGCCTATGTCAATGCTGGTGACATCGAGAACAAGGGATTCGAACTGGGGCTGAAATGGAACGACAACATCGGTGACTTTACCTATGGTGCACACCTCAATCTCTCACGCAACGAGAATAAAGTAACCCGTATGGGTGACAACACCGGTTTCATTGAGAGTAACCCCAACATCATCTCACAGGGTACCGAACCCGTCTGGCGTGTTCAGGTGGGTTATCCGGTTGGCTACTTCTATGGCTACAAAACTGAGGGTGTCTTCCAGAATGCCCAGCAAATTAGCAGCTGGACCAAGGGATTCCTTCAGACTGACCCGCAACCGGGGGACCTGATCTTCTCTGACACCAACGGTGACAACGAGGTAACACCTGAAGACAAGACCCTGATTGGCAATCCTCATCCCAAGTTCCGTACCGGCTTCGGCATCAATCTCGGGTACAAGGGTTTTGACTTCGCCATCACCGGAAAGGGTGCTTTTGGACATCAGATCCTGAAATCCTACCGCTCTTTTGCCGATAATGAGTTCCACAACTACACCACCGATATCCTGGGACGCTGGACAGGTGAAGGCACGTCCAACAAGCTGCCACGTCTGACTGCCGGGAACGGAATTAACCGCATGAGTGTCTCTGACCTCTATATCGAAGATGGCGATTTTGTGAAAATACAGGATATCACACTGGGATATGACTTTAAAAATCTTTTGCCAAAATTGCCGTTCGGACAGGCACGACTCTATGTTACCGGCCGCAACCTGTGGACGTTCACAGGATACTCCGGAATGGATCCGGAGGTAGGTTACGGCGATGAGCAACCCTTTGTATCGGGTATTGATCTGGGCTTCTACCCTGCCCCGTCGAGTATACTTGTAGGAGTCAACCTGAAATTTTAAACACATTGATGATCATGAAAAAAATAGTATATATTATCATATTTACATTGATATTTACCGGC
>WOYT01000012.1 GCA_011620695.1 Proteiniphilum sp. | reverse complement strand
CATTCTGCAATCAACTCGATAGTGTAGTTTGTTTCATGAAGATTGTGTTAACAAGGGAAGTCTGCGAAGTGATTCGCGGACTTCCCGCTTTTTTATTGGCTATCCTCCAGAACAATTATCAACAGCTAACTGTTAAAGAGTAAACCATTAAATGAAATCATCTATGAAGAAAGTGATTGTAATCCTGCTGATTGTTGCTGCAGTGGTACTGGGTTACCTGGGCATTACCGGGCTGAATCAAAGCGAGAAATCGGTCGATCTGCTGGGACTGGAGATCACAGCACAGGACAGTGAATCAAAACAAACGGCATATATCGAGCTGGCACTCGGTGTGGTTGCACTGGCTGGAGGAATCTACCTGCTGGGGCAACTGAAAAAGAAGTGACACCGCGAGGGCAGACAGATCGCACTTTTAGAGATACACCCCACAAAGGTGTATCTTTTTTCATGAAAGGAGGAATCACCCTTTCAACCTAACATTCTTTTTTTTACATTTGTACATTCATTCAGACATCACACTTTCACCTGGGCTGACCACTTCGGAAAAGAACAGAAAGGCAACAGAAACAGGTTGAAACGCGAAAAACTATGGCTAAACGTAAGAGGAAGAAAACAGCTGCATCGGGAAAGAAAGGTGTGAACCGCCTTGCATTTCTCAAGAACGAACGGGTTCATTTTCTCGCCGGCGTGGTGATTGCTTTCATCGGCATCTTTCTCCTGCTCGCAATCATCTCCTTTTTCTTCACAGGAGCTGCCGATCAGAGCAAGGTACTCAACCTCTCCTTTTTTGAGCTGGTCCGCTCTGACAACGCTGATGTTGACAACTGGACCGGTGCCGGCGGTGCCTTTCTCGCCGAGATAATGGTAAACGACTGGTTTGGCATCTTCTCCGCGATGATTCCCCTGTTCCTGATCCTGATCGGACTACGCATCATGAAAGTGTCTGATCTATCGTTCATGAAAGCGCTGTTCATCACCGCATTCGGGTTGATCAGCGGTTCCATCGCGAGTGCTTTCATCCTGGGAAATCTCTTCCCCACCAGCCATATCAACTGGGGTGGTGCACACGGCACAGCGATTGAGCAGTTGCTGGAAAACAGCATCGGCTGGCCGGGAGTGGTATTGCTGATCCTGCTTTTCCTGGTTACCCTGATTGTAATCCTGCGCAAGAGTTCCATCTATGCCATCCAGAAAGGTCTGGCAAACAGCAAGCCCTCTCTCTATCAGGAGAAGCCGGAGGAGGAGTCTCCCGTTGAGGAGGAGTTCAGCGAACCGCTCACAGCGAAACAACCGGGAGTGCTCAGACGCCTTTTCGGTCGCCTCAAAAGGAAGCTGGCATCAGACCCTGGGGGTGATCAGGAGAATCACTCCCCTGATGAGATGTCTCACGGGAACAATGAGGAGCCCACCGTGCCCCTCACCTTTACAGCGGAACCGAAGATGCATCCGTCACCGTTCCAGGCGGATGCAGTGCAGCAGGGCGGATTCGAGGTGGTGATACCGAAGGATGACGAAACCCTCCCCCCTGTGACAGGAGATCTGCATGCTGACATGGGGCAGGGTCAGGAGCCCGAAACCGGATTAATGGAGGACTATGATCCGCGGAGGGATCTCTCATCCTATCGTTTTCCCACGATGAACCTGCTGAAGGTGTACAACACCTCCGACAGGGCAGTCGATATGAAAGAACAGAACGACAACAAGGAGAAGATCATCCACACGCTGCGCAACTACGGGATCGAGATCACCTCGATCAAGGCAACCGTGGGCCCCACCATCACCCTCTATGAAATCGTACCTCAGGCGGGGGTACGCATCTCCAAGATTCGCAACCTGGAGGATGACATCGCACTGAGCCTCTCTGCCCTGGGCATCCGCATCATCGCACCGATGCCGGGCAAGGGAACCATCGGCATTGAGGTACCCAACAAGGAGCCGCAGATCGTCTCCATGCAGTCGGTGATCTCCTCCCGCCGTTTTCAGGAGTGCGATTACGACCTGCCGGTGGCACTGGGCAAAACCATCACCAACGAGGTGTTCATCTTCGACCTCACCAAGATGCCCCACCTGCTGGTGGCGGGTGCCACCGGACAGGGCAAATCGGTTGGTCTGAACGCGATCATCACCTCACTCCTCTACAAGAAGCACCCCTCGGAGATGAAGATGGTGCTGATCGACCCCAAGATGGTGGAGTTCAACATCTATTCCACCATCGAGAAGCATTACCTGGCCAAGCTGCCAGATGAGGAGAAAGCGATCATCACCGATGTGACCAAGGTGACGCAGACACTCAACTCACTCACCAAGGAGATGGATGACCGCTATGAGCTGTTGATGAGAGCCCATGTGCGCACCATCAAGGAGTACAACGAGAAGTTCATCAAACGACATCTGAACCCCGAGAAAGGGCATCGCTACATGCCTTATATCGTGGTGGTGATCGATGAGTTCGGCGACCTGATCATGACCGCCGGCAAAGAGATCGAGATGCCCATCGCCCGCATTGCCCAGAAAGCGCGTGCCGTGGGTATTCACATGGTGATCGCCACACAACGACCCACCACCAACATCATCACCGGCACCATCAAGGCCAACTTCCCCGCCCGCATGGCGTTCCGTGTCACTTCACAGATCGACTCGCGCACCATCCTGGACATGAGCGGTGCCAACCAGCTGATCGGTCGCGGTGACATGCTCTTCTCGCAGGGCAGTAGCCTGATCCGCATACAATGTGCTTTCGTGGATACCCCCGAGGTGGAAGAGATCACGCAGTATATCGGGAAGCAGAACGGGTATGACCAGGCATTCGCTTTGCCGGAGGTTGCAAGCGAGGCAGAGGCCGCACCGGGCGCGGTAGACCTGAACGACCGTGATCCGCTCTT
Source organism: Proteiniphilum sp. (assembly GCA_011620695.1). Taxonomy (GTDB): domain Bacteria; phylum Bacteroidota; class Bacteroidia; order Bacteroidales; family Dysgonomonadaceae; genus Proteiniphilum. Next base: position 10,982 of record WOYT01000012.1, on the reverse strand, counting down.
CGAAGAGGCAGCACGCCTGATCGTGGTACATCAGCAGGGCTCCACCTCACTCATCCAGCGCAAGTTTTCCATCGGCTACAATCGTGCCGGGCGGCTCATGGATCAGCTGGAAGCTGCCGGCATCGTGGGGGCTACTCAGGGTAGCAAGCCGAGGGATGTCTTCGTTGCCGATGAATATTCACTGGAGAAATTGCTCCACTCGCTGCGTTGAGACCCTCCAGCCATTCTTCATCCGTGACAACATTACAGGCCTCTCCCCCCGAAGCATGGGTTCCACTGTTAAACCAAGGGGAGGCTCTTTACGTCTAACCAATAAACCATACAAAAGGATCAGGATGAAAAAAAGAAATATACTCACCATCGTTGCCCTGCTGTTCACCCTGCTGATCTACGCTCAGCAATCGACCGAAGCCAGGGCTCTGCTCGACAACACCTACAGCTCGTTTGAAGCATCGAAAGGCATACGTCTCACTTTCCACGCTGCCACAATCGGCCCCGACGGCAGTGAACAGATGTCGATGAATGGTACTGCTTTCATCAGAGGCGACAAATTCAGGCTGGAGACCAATGAGATGGATATCTGGTTCGACGGGGCCACACAATGGGTCCTGATGAAAGAGGTGAACGAGGTGAACATCAGCAACCCCACCGCTGAGGAGATCACCTCAGTCAGCCCCCTGGCGTTGTTGGGCATCTACCGGAGCGGGTATATCCTATCGGCACCCGAAAAAAAGAACCACAATGGCAAAAGCATGACGATGATCAGAATGTTGCCGGCAGCCGGAACAAGCGCGTACAGCGAAGTGGATGCACTGATCGACAGCAACAAACAGACACTGGTTCAGGTTACCCTGACCCTGCGCAACGGAACAAAGCAACTGATAGAGATCTCTGATTACGACGCCAGCCACAACTACTCCGACAGGGAATTTCGTTTCGATAAAACGCGTTATCCCCACGTCGAGATCATCGACCTGAGGTAAACCTGTCAGGGAGGCAACTTCCTTCATATTTTCCATTTACCCGGGATAGATAATGCAAATATCGATTCCCGGTGTGAAAGAATGTTTGTATCTTTGAACCAATTACTCAACCAACCCCTTCTTCCGATGACTCCCAGAGAGAGAAGGTTTTAAAATTATAAAGGAATATATGAACGAAAAAGTAAGATGCCTGATCATTGGATCGGGACCGGCCGGTTATACGGCTGCCATCTATGCATCAAGAGCCAACCTGGAGCCGGTGCTCTATGAAGGAATGGAACCGGGCGGACAGCTGACCACCACCACCGAGGTGGAAAACTTCCCCGGTTATCCCGACGGAATCACCGGGCCGGAGATGATGGAAGATCTGAAAAAACAGGCCGCCCGCTTTGGCACTGACGTGCGACCGGGAAGAGCGACAGCGGTCGACTTTTCGGTCCATCCGCTGCAGGTGACCATCGACAATGAGAAGGTGATCGAAGCCGACACCGTGATCATCTCTACCGGTGCTACCGCCAAATATCTGGGGTTGGACGATGAGAAGAAGTATGCCGGCCAGGGCGTCTCGGCCTGTGCCACCTGCGACGGTTTCTTTTACCGCAAGAAGAAAGTGGCTGTGGTAGGGGGTGGCGACACCGCCTGTGAGGAAGCCACCTATCTTGCGGGACTGGCTGAAAAGGTGTACATGATCGTACGCAAGCCCTACCTGCGTGCCACAAAAATCATGCAGGAGCGGGTGATGAACAACCCTAAGATTGAAATCCTCTTCGAGCACAATGCGGAGGGTCTCTTCGGCGAAAAAGGAGTAGAAGGGGTACACCTGGTAAAACGACTGGGTGAAGCCGATGAAGAGCGATATGACATCGCCGTGGATGGGTTCTTCCTGGCCATCGGCCACAAGCCCAATACCGAGATCTTCAGGGATTACGTTACGCTCGACGAGGTGGGCTATATCATAACTGAGGCTCCCACCACCAAAACCAACGTGGAGGGTGTCTTTGCATGTGGTGATGTGGCAGATCCCACCTACCGCCAGGCTGTTACTGCAGCTGGCACCGGATGCCGTGCAGCGATAGATGCCGAACGTTATCTCACTGAAAAAGGAGCCTGAACCTGACTCAAGCCACAATTTATCATCCATCAACTCCCTGTATCCGTACAGGGAGTTTTTTTCCTGTAAGGAGAGAGAAGAACGAAAAAAAATATTACATTTGTTACTGATTCACCAACTTGTATCTCTCATGAAGAAAACAGCCCTTTTGTCATGGTTTCTCCTTTCCGTTCTCCTTTTACATGCACAGCTGCCTGAAGGTACCTACCGGGAAGGGAATGACTCTCTCCATCTGAAGGATCAGTATGCAATATTTCGGATCAGCGGCTTTACCGGGCTCTCCGTTGCACAGGTGGGGGAAGGAAAATATGAACAGCTGGATGAGATTCTGATCATCCACACAACTCCGTACTCCGGAAGCAAATCCTCCTCACAGGCAGTGCCCGCTTCGCACAAGGACAGCTGTGTTGTAGAGGTGGTGGGCAGCAACAACTATCCCTTACCCACCATTCTGGTGGAATCCCACAGCAGGTCGGGGAAGCTGCTGGAAGGTAAGGTGACCGATCAGCAGGGGAAGGTCATTTTCACGGAAACAGAAAAGATCGGTTCAATTGTTGTAACCGCCATGGGGTATGATGACCTCACGCTGCAGTATGAGCCGGAGAAAGACTACCGTGTAAAACTGGTCGGGCATGAGGTGATCGAAAACAAAGATGTGGTCTTCCGCTGCAGGATGACCGATGAGGAGACCCTCTCACTGCTGATGTTGAGCGATGACTTTGATCCGGGCAGAAACCGTGACAGGGCGTTACAAAAGCTCTTAAAGAAAGCTCAGCAGAGTAACCGGATCGACAAGCGGCTGAAAAAGGTATATGTTCCTTACGAACGCAAGTTCTGATCCTGGCAGCAGATTTTCATTCAGGAGAGCAGCTCCCGCACTTTCTCTGAGACCGCTCGCCCTTCGGCTCTGCCTGCCACTCGTTTGGTAGCGATACCCATCACCCTCCCCATCTCTTTCACGGAGGAGGCACCTGTTTCTGCAATAATCTCTTTTATGATGGCAGTCAGCTCCTCTGCCGTGAGTTGTGCCGGAAGAAACTGCTGAATCACTTTCATCTGTTCCATTTCAGTATCAGCCAGGTCGGGTCTGTTTTGCGCGGTGTAGATCTCCGCGCTCTCCTTCCGCTGCTTCACCATCTTTTGCAGAATTGCCACTGCCGCTTCATCGGTGAGCTCATCGGCAGCGCCCCTGGCCGTTTTTGCTTCCAGCAACTCTTTCTTTATTCCACGCAATGCCTCCAGGCGAACCTTGTCGCGTGCCAGCATCGCTTTCTTGATCTCTTCACTGATTACTTCAATTAATGCCATATGGTTATTCAATCTTTATCATTCATATTCAATCTCCCTCAATCACGCAAGCATTTCAATCAAACAGAGATCCTGAGGACTGAGGTGCATCTGTTTTGAAGAGCCGGGGATTGAAGTCCGGTTCCCGCTTGAATACAGGTGTCTTCTCCAGCGCTTCCAGCACCTTGTCATCATCCAGTTCATCGATGGTGAGCACAAAAGGTTCCAGCCGGTAGTTGATGGTGGTGAGTGACTTCAACCCTGTCTTCCCGTAATATTTCTCAATCAGCTCCTTGTCTTTACGCTCCTGCTCCATTCTGGCATCATGCTCAATCTGATGTTGGATCTCCTCAGCCCTGGTACGTTCATGCTGCTGCTCTTCGATGCCAGGTACGTCGGTAATGGAAAAACCGGTGGCCAGCAGTGTCACCTTCACCTCCTGACCGAGCTCCTGCTCTACTGCAGTACCCCAGATCACTTCTATCTCCCTGCTGAACTTCGACATGAAATCGTGCATCGCATTCATCTCTTCCATCATCAACGGATTCTCCTCCCCAAAAGAGATGTTGATCAGTATCTTTTTGGCGCTGAACACATCGTTGTTATTCAGTAAGGGGGAGTGTAATGCATTGCGGATGGCATCGTTGATACGGTCTTCACCGCTCCCGAGGCCACTACTCATGATCGCCACGCCTCCATCTTTCAGCGTGGTCTCCACATCGGCAAAGTCGAGGTTCACATGTCCATGTACGGTGATGATCTCGGCAATGCTGCGGGCAGCTGTTGCCAGCGTATCATCCGCCTTGGCAAAAGCGTTGAGCATGGTCAGATCGCTGTAGATATCGCGCAGTCGCTCATTGTTGATCACCAGCAGCGCATCCACGTTACGGGCAATCTCTTCTACCCCCTTAAGGGCCTGCACAATTTTGCGAGGTCCCTCAAACATAAAAGGAATGGTGACGATCCCTACCGTGAGGATCCCCATCTCTTTCGCCACGCGGGCTACCACCGGTGCCGCACCGGTACCGGTACCACCCCCCATGCCGGCGGTGATGAAGACCATTTTTGTACCGTCATTGAGCAGCTCCTCGATCAGTGGCACACTCTCTTCGGCGGCTTTCCGGGCTATCTCCGGCTTGTTACCGGCACCCAGGCCACCGGTAGTGTGCTGCCCCAGCTGCACTTTCACCGGCACGGGTGACTCCATCAGTGCCTGGTTGTCGGTATTGCAGAGTGCGAACGAGACATCACGTATTCCACCCTGGAACATGTGGTTCACCGCGTTACCACCGCCACCGCCCACACCAATCACCTTGATGATGGCATCCGTACGACTCTCAATTTGAAAATCCAGTATCTCGTCATTCATTGCACACAATTGTTACAGGGTTATTCGTCATCTTCTGAAAAGATGTTGCCGAACATATCTTCCATTTTTGAGAGGAAACCACCTTCTGTCTTCTCGCTTTTTTCTTTCTTTACTTTCTCCTTTTTCGGTTTTTTTTCTCTCTCCGGTCTGGAGCGCCAGGGCCAACCAGAGGAGGATGGCTCCTCATCACCCGACTCAAGAGGCTGCTCCACCATGATCTTTTCACAATCTTCACCAGCGCTGAGGAGCATGCCCAACACCAGGGTGAAAGCGGGATCACTGGTCAGCTCCGGGGCGTTGTTGATCATCGTCTTGCGGGCAGTTGCCCTGCGTACCGCCATTTTCAGCTTCTGTCCCAGGTAAAGGTCCAGATTCTTGAGTAGCGATGCACCCCCGGTGATAACCACGCCTGCACCCAGCTGCCCCTCATAACCCGAGAGGGAGATCTGTTCCCGGATATTGGCGATGATCTCATCGAGTCGCATACCGATCACCTTGTTCAGTTCTGCCAGGTCAACATCCGGTTTGGAAGAGAATGGAGAGGTGAAGATTGGTCCCTCATGCGTTTCCATTGCCTTGCCAAACTTGATCTTCAGTTGATCGGCATCGTTTTCGGTGAAGTTGAGTGCACAGATATCTCTTGTGATGCTGCGCCCCCCAAAGGGGATCACCACCATACGCCGCAGGATGCCCTCCTTATAAACCGACAAGGTGGTGGTACCCGCACCGAAATCGATGAAAGCACATCCCAGCTCTTTCTCTTCGTCGGTGAGAGCAATAGCGGCAGCGGCTGTAGGTCCCACCACATAACCGGCAATCTCGAGCGCTGTCTTGGCTGTGATGCTTTTCTCAATGTTGTTCATCAGGTTGGGTCGCCCCACGATCAGCTCAAAACCTGCCTCAATCTGACTACCGGTGACTCCCACCGGGCTTCTCTCCGGCTTATCATCGATGTAATACTCCACGTCGGCCACCTGATAGTTGCGTTTCAGGTCGGGCTGGTACTTCTCGGCAGCGCTTCGCAATTGTGATACCACCTCCTCGGTGACCATACCGGCAGGCAGCTGTCTCATCTCGTTGTACTCAAGGGTGTGGAGCGACTGACCGGCAAGCGACACATATACCCTGCCTATTTTTCGATCGCTGCTGTTCTCCAGCATCCTCACCAGCTTCTGCACGTTGGCACCTGCCTGTTCGATGTTGTAAACCATCCCCCTGCGGATGGAGTTGCCCGCGTCGATACTGCCACTGGTGATCACCGAGATGACACCATTGTCATTCCTTCGCCCCATCACACCTTTAATCCTGGAGGTACCCAGATCGATCACAACCGTAAATCCTGATGAAGTCATATAATTGATGAACTTTTGTTTATATCTTTTTTAACAAACACTCTGCCAAACGCTATTGTTTGCACATTCACATCATTTAATGGGAGAAACGCCGGGGAGGGATCTGATGGGCAGCAACCGCGGGGCAGAAGTGCGTATGCTACTTCCTGGTGCAAACCACCTGGTTCTCATATTTCAGGTTGATCTCACTGTAACGGTTCCATCCCACCACACTGAGCCCCTCATCCACAAAACGAACAAATTTGGATAGCTTGGCAGGGTAATCCTCCAGCTCCCCCATCACTACTTGAAAATCCCCTGCACGGGGTATCAACACCACATCACCGTTGCTTCTGACATCAATCTGTTCGATCCAGGCATCCCAGTCGGCGTTGCGTTGCAGAAACATGGCGAAATCGTACAGTGCACCTCTGGCAAACTCCTCGGTCACTGCCCCCGTAGCTACCGGCACATAGACAGTAAAAGCATCGGAGACAGGCATGATGCGTCGTTCCTGATCCACGTAAAAGCTGCCCGCCCGGTCAGAGAGGACGCGAAGCACCGGCTGCCGCTGACGGATAAGGGCTACGATGCCACCGGCGGGGGTGGTATAAACCTCTGCCGACTCCACCAGCTGGTTGGTGAGGATGGCCTCGCGAATGGCCAGTGTATTGATTTCACCGAACGGCTTGCCAACAGGATAGAGGTTGTGTCGTTTCACCACTCCCTCGATATCCCGGGTAAGCACAAACTGCATCCTGCTGCTGTCTTCAATCACCACCTCAAAGGTCTCACATGGCTTGTTGCGTGCGAGCTTCCTGAAATAGGTGGCCGAAAAGACCAGATAGGCTATTGTCAGCAGTGCAACCAGTATGAGCAGAAATTTTTTCAAGCGTTCATTCGGTTTGTTATATCCATGCAAAGATACATCAAGATGCGCAAAGCCCCTGCAAATTAATGTTCGTTAATCATTCTGCAGATAACGTTCCCGTAACATTTTTTCGATAGCCGGCAACAGGCGGTCGATGTCGCCGGCACCAAAGGTGACCAACACCTCAAGGTCAAGGGTACGAAGATGATCCACCAGCTCTTCCTTGTTGCACAATTGCTTACGGGTGTGGGAGATCTTTTCAAGCAACATCTCCGGTGTAACCCCCTCAATTGGCTCCTCCCGTGCCGGATAGATATCGAGCAGGATCACCTCGTCGGTAAGCGAGAGGCTCTGGGCAAACTGATCGGCAAAGTCGCGGGTACGGCTATAGAGATGCGGCTGAAAGACAGCCGTCAATTTCCGTCCGGGGTAGAGTGCTTTGATCGATTCGATGGCTGCTGTGAGCTCTCGGGGGTGGTGGGCATAGTCATCGATGAAGACGATCCGGTCGCTCTTGATATGGAAGTCGAACCTGCGTCTGGCACCTTTGAAGCTCTCCACCCCTCTTCGTATCTCATCGGCTGTCACCCCGCACAGCTCTGCCGCAGCGATGGCAGCCACACTGTTTTCGATATTGACTTTTACCGGCACCCCCAGGCTGATGTTGTTGATCCTTTGAACAGGAGAGACATAGTCGAACCGGATCTCACCCTCCCCCATAAGGATGTTCTCCGCATGATAGTCGCCCTGATCCTGCGAGTAGCTCCAGTGAGAGACCCCCTCCGCCGTGCGGGGTGTCACAGCAACCCCCTTTTTCAGAATGAGGTGACCGCCGGGACGGATCAGCGAGGTGAAATGTTCAAAGCTCTCGCGGTATGCCTCCGGTGTGCCATAGATATCCAGATGATCGGGATCGGCAGAGGTGATGATGGCGATATGGGGTCTGAGCCAGTGAAAGGAGCGGTCATACTCATCCGCCTCTGCAACAGTGATCCTGCTCCGTTCCGAAAGCAGAAGGTTGGTGTTGTAGTTTTTCAGGATACCCCCCAGAAAAGCATTGCAATCGACATGTGACTGACGCAGCAGGTGAGCGGTCATGCCCGAGACGGTGGTCTTACCATGTGTACCTGCCACACAGATGGCATCGCTGGCACGGGTGATCTCACCCAGCAACTCCGCCCTTTTCATCATCCGAAAACCATTCTCTCTGAAGTAGGAGAGCTCACCGTGACTGTTCGGTACGGCAGGAGTATAGACCACCAGCGTCCGCTCCCTGTCGGTAAACGAGACCGGGATCTCATCAATCTGATCTTTGTAGTGCAGATAGGCACCCTCATTGCGCAGCTGCTCCGTGAGAGGCGACTCCGTACGATCATAACCTCCTACCTGCTTTCCCTGTGCGAGAAAGTAGCGGGCCAGGTTGCTCATGCCGATCCCACCAATTCCAATGAAATAGAGGTGATCGTAGTTGAAACTAGGCTTGTTATGGTTCTCCATCATTTCATTCATAATCAGTGACGCTTCACAATTTTTGCGATCTCATCGACGATTCTGCCTGCGGAGTCAGGCTGTGCCAGCGAAGCGATGTTGCGGCTCAGCTCCTGCAGGCGGCTCTCGTCACGTACCAGCCTGATGGCTTCATCGAACAGCCTCTCAGAGGCAAGCCTGTCGGGAACCATCAGCGCGGCATCCTTTCTCACCAGTGCCTCCGCGTTGTGTGTCTGATGATCCTCCGCCACATTGGGGGATGGCACCAGGATCACTGCCTTTTGCAGGAGTGAAAACTCGGAGATGGAACCTGCACCCGCACGTGAGATGACCAGGTCGGCTACGGCATAGGCATAATCCATGCGGGAAAGGAAATCGAACAGGTGGACATTGGCTGGTATCTTACCGTTGCGCTGCAGTTGCTGCATCTCTTCGTAGTAATACTTCCCGCATTGCCAGATCACCTGCAGGTCGTCACTCTCACCCAGCTTGTTGAATGCAGCCACGATGCTCTCGTTCAGGGTGCGGGCACCCAGGCTTCCGCCCACCATCAGGATGGTCTTTCTTGCCGGATCGAGCCCGAAAAAATTGTACCCTTCGTTCCGTTTCTGTTCCGTGATCACCAGGTCCTGCCGGCAGGGATTGCCGGTGAGCACAATCTTCTCTTTCGGGAAGAAACGCTCCATGCCCTCATACGCTACACAGATCACCTCTGCCCTCTTTGCCAGCATCTTGTTGGTGACACCGGCATAGGAATTCTGCTCCTGCAGGAGCGTCGGCACTCCAGCGGCAGCAGCCGCTTTCAGCAAAGGACCACTGGCATAGCCACCCACCCCAACCGCCACATCGGGCCTGAAATCTTTCACAATCTTCTTTGCCTGACGCATGCTTTTAAACAACTTCCAACCTACAGAGATGTTTTTCAGTAGGTTTTTCCGGTCGAAACCAGCCACCGGCAAGCCAATGATCCGGTATCCGGCTGCGGGCACCCGTTCCATCTCCATCCTGCCGAGGGCTCCCACAAAGAGGATCTCAGCCCCGGGCCAGCGCTCCCTGACAGCGTTGGCAATTGAGATGGCGGGAAAGATGTGGCCACCGGTACCCCCACCGCTGACGATCACCCTGGGATCATTCCTATTGACTTTCTCTCTTGTCTGCATGAGATTCATTTTTTCAAGCCGGTTGGGCTGTCTGGTTCACTTTCTCCTCCTCTAACGCTTCACTGCTGCTTGTCTCCTCCCGCTCATCATCCCTCTCAACGGTTGACTCCACCGGCTCCTCATTTTTCTTTTTGCCGATACCAAAACGATCGGCACTCAGCATCAGTCCGAAATAGGCACAGGTGATCAGCGTTGAAGTACCCCCGCGACTGATCAACGGTAGCGGCTGTCCGGTTACCGGGATCAGGTTGACCGCCACCGCCATGTTGATGAAAGCCTGTATCGACAGCATCATGGCGGAGCCCAGCACCAGATACTTGGGGAAGAGCTTCTCCGTTTTCCGGGCAATCATACCTGCCCGGATCAGGATGATCACATAGAGCATCAGCACAAACAATCCTCCCACCAGTCCCATCTCCTCGATGATGATGGCATAGATGAAATCGGAGTATGCCTGCGGCAGGAAGTCGCGCTCGGTACTGTTACCGGGAAAGACCCCCAGCAGCCCTCCGTTGGAGATGGCAATCTTTGCATGTGCCACCTGATAGTTCTCGTCGGTGATGGTGAAATATTCCTCTTCTGAAAGTTCATTCCTCGATCCGAAGTGTTCAATGCGGTTCTGCCATGTTCCGAGGCGACTCAGTGGCCCATCGTCGGTCCAGCTCTCAGGGATCACATTGAGCAACAGGAGAAAGAGCAGGATCACCGCCACACCTGCCCCCGCCACCTTGAGCAGTCGCATCAGCTTCACGTTGCCGATGAACATCAGCAGGTAACAGACCACAAAGAGCAGGACAGCAGTAGAGAGGTTATCCATGGCAATGATACCGGTCACCACCAGCATCAGACCGATCATCCACTTGAAGATGAGCGCATCGTTGCTGCCATTCTGTCTGCTCAGCAGAAAAGCGATGGTACCCATCAGCGAGATCTTGGCAATCTCCGAGGGTTGAATGGTGATTCCCATGAATGAGATCCATCGCTCGGCGCCGTTGACGCTGGTACCGATAAAAGGGGTAAGGATCAGCAGCAAAATGGCGCCCAACAGTACGAAGATAAGCGAGGAGAAATAGCGGTAGGGAATGTTGTGGATCAGCAGGATCACCGCCACCCCGGCAATCAGGAACATGGCATGCCGCAGCACCGGACCCCAGATGTTCTGCTGGCGGTAAACGATGGTGCTGGTGGCACTGAAAATCTCCACCAGTGAGATCACGCAGAGGGCGATAAAGACCGACCAGATCACCTTGTCACCCTTGAAGATCTTCCGTCCGAAATCGCCCCAGGAGAAACCCTGCTCCTGAAGATCCTCTTCCGGGGTTGGAAATGGGTCATTATCGATCAACTTTGGTTCCTCGTTCATAGTTCTTGGTTCTTGGTTC
>WOYT01000040.1 GCA_011620695.1 Proteiniphilum sp. | reverse complement strand
TTTATATGCCATAGGTGAACTCACAAATCTAATATAAATTCTCCCTCTTACAGCTTCCTGTACCGAACCCGCTTCGGTTCCACGTTCCCGAGACGCAACTTCTTATTCTCTTCATACTCACTGTAGGAGCCCTCAAAGTAAAACACCTCCGAGTTCCCCTCGAACGCCAGGATGTGGGTGCAGATACGATCCAGGAACCAGCGGTCGTGTGAGATCACCACGGCACATCCGGCAAAGTTCTCAAGCCCCTCTTCCAGGGCACGGAGGGTGTTCACGTCGATATCGTTCGTCGGCTCGTCGAGCAGCAGCACGTTGGCGCCCGCTTTGAGCGTGAGGGCCAGATGCAGCCGGTTGCGTTCCCCACCCGACAGCACGCCGCAAAGCTTCTCCTGATCAGCTCCCGAAAAGTTGAACCGCGACAGGTAGGCACGGGCATTGACCTCTTTTCCGCCTATACGTACAAATTCCAACCCTCCCGAAACCACCTGGTAAACAGTTTTGTCGGGATCGATCGCCTCGTGCGACTGGTCCACATAGGCTGTCACGACCGTCTCACCCACTTCAAATTTACCGGCATCGGGCGTCTCCATTCCCTGAATCAGGCGGAAGAGCGTGGTTTTACCGGCTCCATTGGGTCCGATTACCCCTACGATACCATTGGGAGGTAGCATAAAGTTGAGGTTATCAAACAGCAGCTTATCGCCAAATGCTTTCTTCACGCCGATGGCTTCAATCACCTTGTTTCCCAGACGGGGACCGTTGGGGATAAACAGCTCCAGCTTCTCCTCGCGTTCTTTTTGATCCTGGTTCAACAGCTGTTCGTAGGAGTTAAGACGCGCTTTTCCTTTGGCATGACGCGCTTTGGGCGCCAGGTTGATCCACTCCAGCTCCCGCTCCAGCGTCTTGCGCCGCTTGCTGACCTGCTTTTCTTCCTGTGCCATCCGTTTGGTTTTTTGTTCCAGCCAGGAAGTGTAATTTCCTTTCCAGGGAATTCCTTCACCTCTGTCAAGTTCCAGGATCCAGCCGGCCACATGGTCGAGAAAGTAACGGTCGTGCGTGATACAGATCACCGTCCCCTGATATTGTTGCAGATGCTGTTCCAGCCAGTCGATCGACTCGGCATCGAGGTGGTTGGTCGGCTCGTCGAGCAGCAACACATCGGGCTCCTGCAGCAACAGCCGGCAGAGGGCTACACGACGCCGCTCACCACCCGACAGTTCGCGTACCGGTTGTTCTTCCGGGGGACAACGCAGGGCATCCATCGCCCGTTCCAGCCGGTTATCGATGTTCCAAGCGTCAGCAGCATCCAGCTTATCCTGCAACTCCGCCTGACGGACGAAGAGGCTGTTCATCTTCTCCTCATCTTCATAATACTCCGGCAACCCGAACTTCAGGTTGATATCTTCGTACTCCGCCAACAGATCCATAACCGGCTTGACCCCTTCCCGCACAATATCGATCACCGTTTTATCGGGGTCGAGCTTCGGATCCTGCTCCAGATAACCTACGGAGAAGCTTTTGTCGGACACCACCTCACCCTGGTACTCTTTCTCGATACCGGCGATGATCTTCAGCAGGGTCGATTTCCCAGATCCGTTGAGACCGATGATGCCGATCTTGGCACCGTAAAAGAAAGAGAGGTAGATATCCTTCAACACCTGTTTGTGGGGCGGGAAGGTCTTGCTCACCCCCACCATGGAGAAAATAATCTTCTTATCGTCTGACATTGACACTATTTTTATGGTTGTTTTTTATTTTGATAGAGCTGGATCCGGAAAGCAGAAGAGCCATTCTCCGGCTTTACCCGTTCTAAATCAACTTCTTCACGCTGATCCCCCAAAACGGAGCACAAAGATAGTGAAAAGGATGGGAAGTTGGATGCTTCACCTGTTTTTGAAATTATTCCCTACATTTGCAATATGTTGATTACCTATTGAAACAATACGTCTGATAATGGACAAAATAAACCAAGTATGGAAACGTTACGCAACTTTATTGAGTATGAGATCTTCCGCATCGGGGATTACTCCTTTACCAACAGCAAGATTATCATCGTGGCACTGGTCATACTGGCCACCATGGGCATCCTCTCGGTGATCAAGAAACTGCTGTTCCGCAAGAAGATCGAGAACCGCTACGAGAGGGGCAACCTCTACGCCCTCTTTCAAATCATCAGATACCTGGTCTGGATCATCGCGATCCTGATCATACTGGATGAGCTGGGAGTCAAGCTGAACGCGCTCCTGGCCGGGTCAGCCGCGCTGCTGGTGGGCCTCGGTCTCGGCTTGCAGAACACTTTTAACAATTTTGTCTCGGGCATCATCCTCCTGTTCGAGGGATCGATCCGCGTGGGGGATGTGCTGGAGATTGATGATGACGTGGTGCAAATCGAGTCGATTGGCCTGCGCACATCGAAAGCAATCGACCGCGACTACATCTCGGTGATCATCCCCAACTCACTGATCACCTCCAACAAGGTTGTCAACTGGAGCCACCAGGAACGCAAGACAAGGTTCCGCATCAAGGTGGGAGTGGCTTATGGTAGTGATGTTGACCTGGTGATTAAAGTGCTCAGGGAATGTGCTCTGGACCACAAGGATATCACCGACAAATCTTCCGTGATGGCACGGTTCGTCGATTTCGGCAGCTCCTCCCTCGACTTTGAACTGCTCTTCTTCAGCGACAACGTGTTCCGCATCGAAAACGTGAAGTCGGACATACGCAGGATCATCAATGAGAAGTTTATTGAACACAACATCGCCATCCCTTTCCCCCAGATCGATCTTCATTTTGTCTCAGACAAGACCGGTTACTTCGGCCAGAAAAGGGAGATGAAGGGTGATGTGAACCTCAAAGAGTGAGGTACCCGCAGTTGAACGCTTTCAGGAGGTGATGGAGCTGAGCGGC
>WOYT01000155.1 GCA_011620695.1 Proteiniphilum sp. | reverse complement strand
AACGAAAAAATGATCGTCAACAGTCTTCATATCGGCATATTCGGACGGAGAAACACCGGCAAGAGTACCCTGATCAACTGGCTCACAGGGCAGGAGATCTCCATCGTCTCATCGCTACCCGGTACCACTACCGACCCGGTGAAGAAATCACTCGAGATACCGGGCATCGGACCGGTGGTGCTGATCGACACTGCCGGCATTGACGACCTGGGAGAGCTCGGCACACAACGCATCCGCCGGTCGCAGGAGGTGATCGGCACGGTGGACTGTGCCCTGCTGCTGATTGCCGGGAACCAGTTCGGGGAATATGAGGTGCAACTGATTGGTCTGTTCAGGGAGATGGATCTGCCCTATCTGATCCTCCACACCAAGAATGATATCGCCAAGATTGCCGCCATCACCAAAACCGTGATCCGCCAATACTCCTCAGCAGATATCATCGATCTGCATACCGGCGATGATTCACACAGAGAGGAGCTGGTGGAGGCATTGAAACGAATCATTCCCGAAACGGCACTTCATCAAACCTCTCTGCTGGACGACCTGGTCAAACCGCAGGAGCTCCTGCTCATGATCACCCCCATCGACAGCGAGGCACCGGAGGGACGACTGATCCTGCCCCAAAACCAGGCGATCCGCGACGCGCTGGACCACAACTGCATCACCGTGGTGTTGAAGGAGACGGAGCTGCCTGCCTTTCTCAGCAGAGGGATCACGCCTGCCCTGGCCATCACCGACAGTCAGCTGTTTGGGGAGGTAGCCCGTTTGCTGCCGGAGGAGATCCCCCTCACCAGCTTCAGCATCCTCTTTGCCCGGCAACGGGGCGACTTTGAAGCTTATCTGGCAGGGACACACCATATTTCACGACTTGAGGAGGGTGATCAGATCCTGTTGCTGGAGAGTTGTACCCACCAAGCCAGTTGCGATGACATCGGCAGGGTGAAGATCCCGAAACTGCTGCAGCGCTACACCGGCAAGAAATTGCATTTTACAGTGGTATCTGGTCTCTCCCCGTTGCCCGCCAATATCAGCCAATTTGCGCTGGTCATCCAGTGCGGCGGCTGCATGGTCACCCGCAGGCAATTGCTCAACCGCCTTCGCCCCTTTATTCGCGCCGGCATCCCGGTCACCAACTATGGCATGACGCTGGCCTACCTCAATGGCATCTTCGATCGGGCAACGGCGATGCTGAGGAGCAGCAGGAATGAGAAAGGCAGAGGCTGAATGGTTCGCATCAGATCAGGGATAATGGCACCAACAAGCATAACAACAGAACAAGACAGGGAGATGAGAGGGCCCATCGATCAAATGGAGTTGTCACGTGAACAATTGGCCACACTACTCCGATCCACCGGAGCTGAGGAGGATGAGCTGTTCGGGCGCTCTGCCTCAGTCAAACAGGCATATCTGGGAAACATGGTCTTCCTGCGGGGATTGATCGAGTTCTCCAATATCTGCGAAAAAGATTGTTTTTACTGCGGCATCCGCAACTCCAACCGGGAGCTGAACCGCTACAGGCTGTCGCACAAGGAGGTGCTGGACGCCATACGTTTTGCACATGAGAAAGGCTTCGGCTCCATAGCCATCCAGTCGGGAGAGCGCTCCTCACCCGCTTTTATCCGGAGCATCGACAAAATTGTACGTGACGCACAAAAGGTAACCGGTGGCCAGATCGGCATCACCCTCTCCTGCGGTGAGCAGACGGAGGAGACCTACCGTCGCTGGTACGAGAGCGGAGCCGAGCGCTACCTGCTCCGCATCGAGACATCCTCCGAAAAGCTCTACAAGCGGCTGCACCCCGCTGATGAGAAGCACAGCTATGCCCGCCGCATCCGAGCAGTCGAGGCTCTCAGGAAAACCGGCTACCAGACCGGCAGCGGCGTGATGATCGGCCTCCCTTTCCAGAGTGAGGAGGATCTGGCGGACGACCTGCTCTTCATGCAACAGATGGATATCGACATGTGTGGCATGGGACCCTACCTCGAACATGCGGCTACCCCGCTCTGGGAGGAGCGTCACCGGCTGCGGCCGCTCAGGGAGCGGCTCAGCCTTGCACTGCGGATGGTTGCCCTGTTGCGCATCCTGATGCCCGACATCAACATCGCCGCCACCACCGCGCTGCAGGCCATCGACAAGGAGGGACGCGAAAAGGCGATCCGCATTGGCGCCAACGTGCTGATGCCCAACATCACCCCGGCACATTACCGGGATGATTATTTCCTTTACGAAAACAAGCCCCGCTCCGCCCGTGACGACGAAGAGGAGCTTGGTTATCTCGATGCACAGCTAAAGGCCATCGGCCACCGGATCGGGTATCACCGTAAGGGAAACTCTCTCCGCTACGGAAAGAGAACAAACCGGGAGCGGTGATCAGCAGGGTGCCTCCTCAGACTCTCGGCTGATAAGTGGTGTGCAGGAGATGATGCGATCGCTCTCCCAGTGGTTCTTTCAGAAACTCATTGTAAAGCTTTATGATTTCAGGGTTTTCATGTGACTGGCGGATCGACTTGTGTGCATCCTCAAAGTAGATCGATGCAGCCCGCATCTCGCGTATCTCCGCGTTGGTGGGGATCGGCTGCCCTCCCCCGCCCAGACATCCTCCCGGGCAGGTCATCACCTCTATAAAGGTATAAGGCGACGTGCCGTTCTTTATCTGGTCGAGCAGCAGCGCTGCATTCTTCAGGGTATTGGCCACAGCGACCCGGATGGTGGTACCGTTCAGACTGATATCTGCCTCCCTGATGCCTTGCAGTCCCCGTACCGAGCGGAAATCGAGGCTGTCCGGTTTTTTCCCGGTGTAGAGCTCATAGGCTGTCCTGAGTGCTGCTTCCATCACTCCTCCGGAACTGCCGAAGATCACCGCGGCCCCGGTCGATTCGCCCAGCGGGTTGTCGAACGGCTCCTCCGGCAGATGGGTGAAATCGATCCCCGCCGCACGGAACATGCGGGCCAGCTCACGGGTGGTCAACGCATAATCCACATCATAAAAGTGCTCCTCCCCGTTGAGCTGCAACCGTTCTTTCCAGTACTGAAAAGCGCCGTCCATCCCGGGGCGTCGTGCCTCATACTTCTTGGCAGTGCAGGGCATCACCGAGACCACCACGATATCACGGGGATCCAGCCCCGTCTGTTCAGCATAATAGGTTTTGGCCACTGCACCGAACATCTGCTGCGGCGACTTGCAGGTAGAGAGATGCGCCAGTTGTTCAGGATAAAAATGCTCGATAAACTTGATCCATCCCGGTGAACAGGAGGTGATCATGGGTAAGATGCCACCACCCTGCAGACGACGGAGCAGCTCGTTTCCCTCCTCCACGATGGTGAGATCGGCCGCGAAATTGGTGTCGAACACCTTCGTGAAGCCGAGTCGCCTGAGGCCGGCAACCATCTGTCCGGTCACCAGGCTGCCATAGGGCATACCCATCGCCTCTCCGATGCCCACACGCACCGCCGGTGCTGTCTGCACCAGGACCACCTTGCCAGGTTGTTGCAACAGCGCCCGCACGGCTGCCACATCACTCTTCTCGGTGATGGCGCCCGTGGGACATACCAGTGCACACTGACCGCAGTTGGTGCAGGCCACCTCGCCCAGACCCTTGTCGAGGAAAGTAGAGACTTTCGTCTTCAGCCCTCTGCCGGTAAAATCGATTGCCCTCACCTGTTGCAGATGGTTGCAGACAGCCACACATCGCCCGCATAGGATGCATTTCTCCGGATCGCGCACCAATGAGCGGGAGCTCTCATCCTTCACAAAGGGCGTCAGGCGGGTTCGCACAAACCGTTTCTCACTGATTCCCAGCGCGAAGGTCAGCTGTTGCAGCTCGCAACTCCCGTTCCGGTCGCAAGTCAGGCACTCCTGCGGGTGGTTGGCCAGCAGCAGTTCCACATTCACTTTCCGGGCCTCCTCGGCCCGGGGGCTGTGGGTCAGAATCTCCATCCCCTCGCTCACGCGTGTAATGCAGGCACGCATCAGGGAACGGGCTCCCTTGACCTCAACCACGCAGACGCCACAAGAGGCATGCTGCGAGACATCTTTCAGATAGCACAATGAGGGCACCCTGATACCCGCAAGACGACAGGCCTCCATGATGGTCATCCCCTCGCTCACCTGCACTGGTTGGTTGTTTATCCTTACTTCCATCCCGGTCATATTTGATAAGGTTCACATTTCACATCGCAACGCAGACAACGTGACACCTCATCACGCGCCTGTTCACCCGTAAAGCCAAATGAGATCTCGTTGAAGTTGTTCACCCTGTCGCGCACGGTAAGTCGCCTGGCCACGTTCTTCCTACTGGGCTCGGGGTTTAGTGGCACCTCACTGCCATAACTGAATTTGCGCGACAGCAGGTGAAAACGCTCCTCCTGCATCAGCGCACGGTCCATTGCAGCGGCAGCCCTCTTCGCCATTCCCATTGCTTCGGCCGCGGTAGAGGGACCGCTGAGGGCGTCACCGCCAGCATAGATCTGCGGGTCAGAAGTGCGGAAAGTGAGCGGGTCGGCAGCAATCCTGCCGTCGGCTTCCAGCCTGAGGCTTCCCGCCAGCAGGGATGAATCGACCCGTTCGCCGATTGCCAGAACCACACTGTCGCAGTGAAGATCTTCAAAAACACCCGTGGACACCGGCTTTCTCCTGCCGGTGCGGTCGATCGCCCCCGGTGCCATCTTTTCGATGCGCAGTGCCCGCACCCCTCCCGAAGCACCGGTGAGGATTGCTGCGGGTGAAGCGAGGAAGCGGTAACGGATCATCTCCTCCTCCGACTCGGCGATCTCAATTGCGTTAGCCGGCATATCTTCCTTTTCACGGCGGTAAACGACAGTCACCTCCCTGCCCAATCGCAACAGGCTGCGTGCCACATCCACCGCCACGTTACCCGCGCCGATGATCACCACCTGTTGCCCCACGGCAGGCTCCTTGCCCTCAGCAATCTGTTTCAACAGCTCCGTACCTGCATGCACACCTTTTGCCTCCTCACCCGGTATGTGCAACGGCACATTCTTCCAGGCTCCTATCGCCAGGTAGAGGGCGTCGAACTCCTTTTTCAGATCCTCCAACGAGAGATGCTCACCCAGTCGCCGGTTCATCCGGAACCGGACACCCAGCCTCTCCACCAGCTCAATCTCTTTTGTCAGGATCTCTTTTGGCAAACGATACTGCGGGATGCCATACCGCAAGACTCCTCCCGGCTCGGGAAAGGCATCGTAGATGGTCACTGCATGCCCCAGCCGCACCAGGTAAAAGGCGGCGGTCAACCCGGCCGGTCCCGCACCCACGATAGCGATGTTTTTCCCGGTTGAGGGCAGCTTCTCATTGACCAGCCGTCGGTAGATTTCCTCTTCCTTGCCCAGCTGGTAGATGGTATCTGCGAGGTAACGGTGGATCTCCCCCTGGGAGACAGGCTGGTCGAGCATCTCACGCCGGCAGCGCATCTGGCAATGGAAGTGGCAGATGCGCCCAATGGTGCCGGGCAGCGGATTGTCACGCAGCGTCAGTTCAAAGGCATCCTCCCAACGTTCCTCTTTGATCAGCTGGATGTAACCGGGGATATTCATGTGCAGCGGACAGCTGTTCTCACACAGCGCCTGGAAGAGCGACTCACAGCAGCCGGCATGACACCGTTTCTCCAGGATATGCTCCTCATACTCATGGCGGAAATAGCGGAGAGTGGTAATGATGGGGTTGGGACTGGTTTGTCCGAGGGCACACAGGGACGAATCTTTCATCACACGGCTCAGTAGCTCCAGCAAGGTAAGATCGGCTGCTGTTCCCTCTCCACGGGTGATGCGGGTGAGGATGGCGAGCGCCTGCGCCGATCCCTCGCGGCAGGGGGTACACTTGCCGCACGATTCACCGGCATTGAATTCGAGGAAGTAGCGTGCCACATCGACCATGCAGTTGTCCTGATCCATCACCACCATTCCGCCGGAGCCCATGATGGCACCGATGGTGGCCAGTGATTCATAGTCGACCGGTGTGGAGAAATGTTCCAGCGGGATGCAGCCTCCCGAGGGGCCGCCGGTCTGCACCGCTTTCACGCGGCGTGAAGTGCCGGTGCCTCCCCCTACTGCAAAAACAAACTGTTCCAGCCGGGTGCCGAGAGGCATCTCCACCAGACCGGTATTTTTCACCTTGCCCACCAGCGAGAAGACCTTCGTACCGGTGCTCTTTTCGGTACCTATGGATCGGAACCATTCGCTCCCCTTTTCGATGATGAGCGGTATGTTGCACCAGGTCTCCACATTGTTGATGTTGGTGGGCCTGCCATACAGTCCCCTGCTCGCGGGATAGGGAGGCCGCGGCAAGGGCCTGCCCGCTTTCCCCTCAATGGAGGCGATCAGCGCCGTCTCCTCGCCGCAGACAAAGGCACCGGCACCCTCCACCACATCGAGCGTGAAACTGAAGCCGGTTCCCAGGATATTGTTCCCCAGCAACCCAAGCTCTTCAGCCTGCCTGATGGCCCTCCTGAGCCGTTTCACCGCAAGCGGATATTCGGCTCGCACATAGGCGATCCCTTTACCGGCCCCCATGGCATAGCCGCCGATCAGCATCCCCTCGATGATCATATGCGGATCACTCTCAATCTCGTTGCGGTTCATATAGGCACCAGGGTCTCCCTCATCGGCATTACAGATGAGATATTTTTCTGCCGATCGCTCCTTCTGCATGATCTCCCACTTCACCCCGGTGGGGAACCCGGCACCGCCACGACCGCGCAGCCCTGATGCCTTCACCTCACGGATCACCTCCTCCGGCGTGTATGCAGCCAGCACACGGGCCAGGGCATTGTAGCCCCCCACGGCGATGTAATCGGCGATCTCTTCGGGATCGATCAGGCCGGCATGGCGCAGCACCAGCTTCAGCTGCCCTTTGAAAAAGGGGATTTCATCCCAGTGCGGGATCTCCTCGTAGCCACTGCCGAAGTTGAACTGACTGGTCAGAAAATTCCACCGGTCGATCCGGCACAAAAGCTTTTCACGCAGCACCACTCCCCTGGAAAGGGCTTCCACTATCGGTGCCACATCGGCCTCCTCCACCCTGCTATAAACCAGCAGCGGTTTCCCCGGCTGGTACAGCATGAGCAGCGGTTCTTCCGCACAAAACCCGAAACATCCGCTCTGCTTGAGTTCACATGCTGTCCCGGTGGCCGCGAGTTGTTCCTCCAGCTTCCGGTAAACCAGGTCAGCCCCGTTGCCGATACCGCAGGTACCCATTCCCACCATTATCATTGGCAGGGGAGGGAGTATCCGCTCCTGTGACAATGCTCTCATCTTCTCAATATCAGAGGGTCTCATCGTTGTTCGTTTTTTTCGGTTTCACTTTCCAATACACTGCTGAGCAGGCTCATCAACTTGCGGGAGTTCACATTGCTGTGCATCACCCCATCCACCTCCACCACGGGCGACTGGGCACACTGGCCGAAGCAGGCCACCGTACGGATTGTAAATCGTTTGTCGGGAGTGGTAAAAGAGGAGCCGGCATCATTCTCCTCCCTGCTGATGCCGAGCATGGAAGGAATCTCATCCAGCAGTGCTTTCGACCCCCTGGTATGGCAGGCAGTGCCTCGGCATACCACGATGGTATGCTTTCCCTGTGGCTCTAAATTGAAAAAAGAGTAAAAGGATGCAACACTGTAAACCGTTGTGGGGGGGATCCGTAACTTCCGGGCAATGGCGGCCAACGTTTCACCGGGGAGGTACTTCCAGGGATGCATCTTCTGTGCTTCCTCCAGCGTTGTCAGCAGCATACCCGGCTCTCCTTTGTGCTTTTCAATGATTCCATCGAGAAGAGGATCTGTGACCGAATATCCGGTTTGTGTTTCCATAAGAGTATTTTTTAATCAACAAACAAACTATCAGGTAAAACGCTCGACCCAGGTTACAGGTACAATTCTTCGCCACGATATACGCCTTTCAAAGGATATCCTGACCGTTTCACCGGACAAATATAATCATTCCGGCAGAATTGAGGAAATTTTTCCATAATTTTTTTATGCATCATTCAACTGTGTGGGATAAGAGCATGAATCAACAAGAAAATATGCTTCTTAGCGAAATATTTTGTACTTTTGCAGAGATTTTGGCATCGCCGTTGCGAATGCAGAAGACACTTCATTGGCCTTTTGTCCACGATGGCATATCCGGGCTTCTCACTGATTGCCTATCCAGCCGAAGGCAAACCTGCCAAAACAATTGAATGAACTGGTATGAACAATTTAGAATTAAGCGAACAGGAGATCATTCGCCGCCAAAGCCTTGACGAGTTACGAACGCTGGGCATCGAGCCCTATCCCGCAGCACGCTATGAGGTGAATGCCTGGTCCGCAGATATAAAAGAATCGTTCCGTGACGATGCCGCACGCCGGCAGGTGAGCATCGCCGGCCGCATCATGGGTCGCCGCATCATGGGAAAAGCCTCCTTCGTGGAGCTGATGGATGCACAGGGACGCATCCAGGTCTATGTCACCCGCGATGATATCTGCCCCGGTGAGGATAAGGAACGCTATAACACTGTCTTTAAGAAACTGACCGATATCGGCGACTTCATCGGCATCACCGGCTATGTGTTCCGCACCAGGACCGGCGAGATCTCGGTACATGCCGAAACAATGACCTTCCTCTCCAAGTCGCTCAAGCCGCTTCCCGTGGTGAAAGTGAAGGACGGGGTGACCTACGACAAGTTCTCCGATCCTGAGATGCGCTACCGCCAACGCTACGTGGATCTGCTGGTGAACGACGGGGTGAGGGATATCTTCCTGAAACGCACCCGCATCTTCGATGCCATGCGTCATTTCTTCAACGAGAGGGGCTATCTCGAGGTGGATACGCCCGTTTTGCAGAATATACCAGGGGGTGCAGCCGCACGCCCTTTCATCACCCATATGAACGCGCTCGACATCGACCTCTACCTGCGGATTGCCAATGAGCTCTACCTGAAAAGGCTGATCGTGGCCGGCTTTGAGGGTGTTTACGAGTTCTCCCGCAACTTCCGCAACGAGGGGATGGACCGCACCCACAACCCTGAGTTTACGGTGATGGAGATCTACGTGGCTTACAAGGACTACATGTGGATGATGGAATTTACCGAGCAGATGCTGGAACAGGTGGCACTGCAGGTGCTGGGAACCACAAAAGTGCAGGTGGGGGATCATGAGATCGATTTCAAGGCGCCCTACCGCCGTGTCACCATGATTGAGGCGATCCGCGAACATACCGGCATCGACATCAGCGGGATGGATGAGAAAGAGCTGCGGGCGGTATGTCGTGAGCTGGGCGTGGAAGAGGATGAGACCATGGGCAAGGGGAAGCTGATCGATGAGATCTTCGGCGAAAAGGCGGAAGGCAACTACATCCAGCCTACCTTTATCATTGACTATCCCATCGAGATGTCGCCTCTCTGTAAGCGGCACCGCGAAAACCCGGAGCTGACCGAACGATTTGAGCTGATGGTCAACGGCAGGGAGCTGGCCAACGCCTACTCCGAGCTGAACGACCCGATCGACCAGCGGGAGCGCTTCGAGGAGCAGCTGCGTCTCTCCGAGAAAGGCGACGACGAGGCGATGTTCATCGACCAGGATTTTCTCCGTGCCCTTGAGTATGGGATGCCCCCCACCTCCGGCATGGGCATCGGCATGGATAGGCTCGCCATGCTGCTCACCGGTCAGACCTCCATCCAGGAGGTGCTGCTCTTCCCGATGATGCGTCCCGAGAAAATGGTGAAGAAGGATCCTCTCTCCCGATACGTTGAGGCAGGGATCCCTGAAGAGTGGGCAGTTCTGATTCAGAAAGCGGGTTATATGCAGGTGAAAAGCCTGAGTGAGCTCAATCCCAACAAACTGCATCAGGAGATCTGCGGAATGAACAAAAAGTTGAAGCTGGGACTGAACAATCCCACGCCTGAAGAGGTTAAAACATGGGCAGAGCATGCCGCGTCACTTTAATGGCCTGAAAATCTGAAACTAGACAACATGGATTCAATCGGCAAAATCTGTATCCTGGGTGGCGGCACCTGGGGAACGGCACTCGCTAAAATTGTACTGATGAACCAAAAGCACATCAACTGGTTCATCCGCCGCGATGATCAGATCGAAGGCTTCTACAAGCTGGGACACAACCCGGCCTATCTGACCAATGTGAAGTTCAACCTGGCGCAGATCACTTTCTACTCCAACATCGAGAAAGCGATCAAGGACTCTGACACCATCATCGTGGCCATCCCCTCACCCTACGTGAAACAGTATTTCAGGCGCATCTGGAACACCACTTTCCGTGGCAAGTTCGTGGTTTCCGCCCTCAAGGGGATCATCCCCAACGACAACGTGGTGATGAGCGAGTTTCTGGCTGCCAACTACAAGATCCCGATCGAAAACATCGGAGTGATCTCCGGACCCTGCCACGCAGAGGAGGTGGCCCTCGAGCGGCTCTCTTTCCTGACGGTAGCCAGCAAAGACCAGCACAAGGCGACCCTTCTCTCCGAAGCGCTCAACTCACGGATACTGAAGACACGTATCTCCGACGATGTAGTGGGAATCGAGCTGGCCGCGGTGCTGAAGAATATCTACGCCATTGCAGCCGGCATCTGCCAGGGACTGCTCTATGGCGATAACTTCCAGGCGGTATTGATGAGCAACTGCGCCAAGGAGATGTCCCGCTTTCTCAACGGGGTGCTGCCCATGGAGCGCAGCATCGCTGAACAGCACTACCTGGGTGACATGCTGGTGACCGGTTACTCCCAGTTCAGCCGTAACCGCACCCTGGGTGCCATGATTGGCAAAGGATACTCGGTGAAGAGCGCCCAGCTGGAGATGGAGATGATTGCCGAGGGATACTACGGTGCCAAGTGCATCTATGAGCTGAACAGCCGCTACAAGGTGGATATGCCGATCGCGGATACCATCTACCGGATTCTCTACGAGAAGCTGCAGCCACAGGAGGCGATCCACAAGCTGATCGATTATTTCTAGCGGTTGCAATCTATAGCCATATTTCAAGCTATTTCAACAGGACTTTTTTCAACTAACCCACAAAATAAAAAAGAGAATGGATCATATTCAACTACAGATCAAGGATGTGGCAAAATTTCTTCCGGAGGAAGAGATCCTGAGACAGGCACCTCAGGCTGTTGCCTGCAACCAGGCACTGCACGACGGTAGTCGTGCCGGGAGTGATTTCCTGGGATGGGTGGGGCTTCCCTCCTCCATCACCGATGAGGAGCTGCGGGAGATCGAAGATACTGCAGCCATGCTGCGCACCCGCTGCGAGGCAGTGGTAGTGGTCGGCATCGGCGGCAGCTACCTGGGTGCCCGCGCGGTGATTGACGCCCTCTCCGACTCGTTCGACTGGCTCCGGAACCCCGGGAAGAGAAAGAATCCGGTGATGCTCTACGCCGGCAACAACATCAGCGAAGATTATCTGCATGAGCTGATGAGCTATCTGGATGACAAACAGTTCGGTCTGATCAACATCTCCAAGTCGGGGACCACTACCGAACCAGCACTCGCTTTCCGCCTGCTGAAAGACCTGCTGGAAAGCAAGGTGGGAAAAGAGGAAGCGAGACTGCGGATCGTGGCAGTCACCGACGCTGCCCGCGGGGCCCTGCGCACGCTGGCCAACAGCGAGGGATACAAGACTTTCGTGATCCCCGACAACGTGGGAGGACGCTACTCTGTACTCACACCGGTGGGACTGTTGCCCATTGCCGTGGCAGGGATCCAGATTCGTAAGCTGGTAGAAGGGGCCCTCGAAATTGAAAAAGCGGCTGGTCCCACAACCGCGTTCGACTACAACCTGCCGGCCATCTATGCGGTGATCCGCAATGAGCTCTACAAAAGGGGTAAGAAGATTGAGATCCTGGTCAACTACCACCCCAAGCTCCATTTCCTGGCGGAATGGTGGAAACAGCTTTTCGGAGAGAGTGAAGGTAAAGAGAATCTGGGGATCTTCCCCGCAGCGGTTGACTTCACTACCGATCTGCACTCCATGGGACAATGGATCCAGGAGGGAGAACGCACCATCTTCGAAACGGTTCTCTCCATCCGTCAGCCCAATAAAAAGGTTGTGATCCCCCATGATGACAGAGATCTGGATGGGCTCAACTATCTGGAAGGCAAACGGGTGGATGAGGTGAACAAGATGGCGGAGCTGGGCACCCGCATCGCCCATGTGGACGGAGGTGTTCCCAACCTGCTGATTGAACTGCCGGAGCTGAATGAGAAATACATCGGTCAGCTGATCTACTTTTTCGAGAAAGCCTGTGGTATCAGTGGCTACCTGCTGGGCATCAACCCGTTCGACCAGCCCGGCGTGGAGGCTTACAAGAAGAACATGTTCGCGCTGCTCGAGAAGCCGGGTTTCGAGGAAGCTACCCGTGCGATCAAGGCAAGACTGTAATGAATTTGTAATTCAAAGAAAACCGCCTGGCCGCCTCAAAGTGGCCTCGCGGTTTTTTTATCGTGTAAAATGAAAGAGATACTCATTGATTATTTACAAAAGAGGCAATTCAGTCGATTCGACCTGAAAGCGGTTATCTTCGATATGGATGGCGTGCTCTATGACTCCATGCCGGCACATGATATTTCGTGGCGACAAACGATGGATGAACTCAACCTGCAACACATACCCCATGAGTTTTATCTTCAGGAGGGCAGAATCGGTAAATCGACCATCAACGCTGTTTTTCAACGAAACCTGCAGCGTGATGCCACGGAGGAAGAGGAACAGAGAATCTACGCCCGCAAAACAGAACTGTTTCAGCAGTACAACAGCGGGGCCATCATGCCCGGCGCCAGAGAGGTGGTGGCGTTTGTGCGAGAAAGCGGACTGACACCCGTGCTGGTGACCGGCTCCGGTCAGCCCTCCCTGCTGGACCGGCTCGACACCCATTTCCCGGGGGTATTCACACCGGAAACGATGGTGACGGCATTCGATGTGGTGAATGGGAAACCCGACCCCGAACCGTTCCTGATGGGACTGAAAAAAGGTGGCAACCTGAAACCCAACCAGGCCATCGTAATTGAAAATGCTCCACTGGGTATCGAAGCGGCCGTAGGCGCGGGCATCTTTACCATCGCGGTCAACACGGGACCGTTGCCCGATGCAATCCTGCGGGAAGCAGGTGCTTCAATGGTTTTCCAATCAATGGAGCAACTGGGTAAAGTGCTTCCGGATATCATCCGGCTGACGGCTGAGGTTACGGTATAGACTTTTATTGATCAGTTACAGCAATATTTCTGCCATTTTATCATTATCTTTGTCCGAAAGGCTGTAAAAATATTGCATATGCAGATCAACAGGTACGGTTTTATACGCGTGGCGGCAGCATCACCCCGGCTGCGGGTAGCCGACTGCGATTACAACAGGGAAGAGATCCAGAGAGTGATCGGACAAGCGGCAGAGCAACAGGTGCAGATCATCTGCTTCCCGGAGCTGTCGATCACCGGGTATAGCTGCGGTGATCTCTTTTTCCAGGAGAGTCTGCAGCGCGAAGCCATCGCCTCACTGCAGGCACTATCGCTTTTCATGCATGACAAGCCCTCAATGAATGCCATCGTGGGAGTGCCAATGCGGATCGGGAGCAACCTCTTCAATATGGCAGCGGTGATCTCGTCCGGGGGGATCCTGGGCCTGGTGCCCAAGACCCATATACCGAACGACCGTGAATACTACGAGAAGCGCTGGTTTGCTCCGGCTGCCAACCTGACTGCCCACTCTGTAGTGATCGGTGGCAGAGAGGTGCCGGTAGCTGCCTGCGGGATGCTTTTTGAAACACCATTCACTACTTTCGGCGTGGAGATATGCGAGGATCTCTGGATGCCATCGCCCCCCTCTTCCCAACTGGCGATGCAGGGTGCCGAACTGCTGTTCAATCTGTCAGCCAGCAACGAACTGGTGGGTAAGCACCTCTACCGCAAATCACTGGTACTGCAGCAATCGGGACGATGCAATGCAGGCTATATCTACGCTTCATCGGGCACTGGCGAGTCAACGACCGACCTGGTCTTCTCCGGTGCCTGTCTGATTGCAGAGAACGGTTCGATGCTGGCAGAGTCAAAACG
>WOYT01000082.1 GCA_011620695.1 Proteiniphilum sp. | reverse complement strand
ATCGCCGATGGTGAAGTCGAACCGCTTGCGCTTCAGCTCAGCATCGAGCTCCTTGAAGCGGCGCAGGTAGTTGATCACCGTGGTGCGAATCAGATCATTCTTGTGGCTGTCGGCAGTCCATTTGTTGAGCTGTACCGACTGGAAGTCGATCTCATTGAGCACCTTGTGGGTGAACTTGGCACCCTTGGGTACCACATCCATGTTGGTATAGTCCTTCACCCCGGCCGATGTCTTGCCTTCGGTGAGAACCAGCAGCTTTTCGATCAATATTTTCTTAAGCTCATCCATCTTCTGCTCATACTCTTCGTCGAGCTTGGGCAGCAGTGCCTTGCTGGAGAGCCTTGTTTTACCTTTCTTGGAAGCCTTGGAGAAGAGGTTGGTGTTGATCACCACCCCTTTCAACGAGGGGGAGGCTTTGAGTGAAGCATCTTT
The DNA here is from genome assembly GCA_011620695.1 of Proteiniphilum sp. GTDB lineage: Bacteria > Bacteroidota > Bacteroidia > Bacteroidales > Dysgonomonadaceae > Proteiniphilum. Next base: position 2,513 of record WOYT01000082.1, on the reverse strand, counting down.
CACATCGCCGGCCTTGTCGCCGAAGATGGCACGCAGCAGCTTCTCCTCGGGTGAGGGATCCGACTCACCCTTGGGGGTGATCTTACCGATCATGATGTCACCCGGTTTGATGCGGGCACCCACGCGTACGATCCCTCTCTCATCGAGATCCTTGGTGGCTTCTTCACTCACGTTGGGAATATCGGAGGTGAGCTCTTCCAGTCCCCGTTTGGTTTCACGCACCTCGAGGGAGAACTCTTCCACATGCACGGAGGTGAAGACATCGTCGCTCACCATCCGTTCGTTGAGCACGATGGCATCTTCAAAGTTATACCCTTTCCAGGGCATGAAAGCCACTTTCAGGTTCTTACCGATGGCCAGCTCGCCATTCTCGGTAGCATATCCTTCGGTGAGGATGTCACCAGCCTTTACTTTCTGGCCTACCTGGCAGATAGGACGCAGGTCGATGGTGGTGTTCTGGTTGGTCTTCCGGAACTTGGGGATGGTATAGCTCTTCTCTGCATCGTCAAAGCTGGTGAACACCTCCTCTTCAGTGCGCTCATACTTGATCCTGATGGTCGTGGCATCCACATAGGTGATTACACCATTGCCCTCCGCCATGATCTGTGTACGCGAGTCATGAATGACCTGACTCTCGATGCCGGTACCCACGATGGGGGCTTCGGTACGCATCAGAGGCACCGCCTGGCGCATCATGTTGGATCCCATCAGTGCGCGGTTGGCATCGTCATGCTCCAGGAAGGGGATGAGTGAGGCGGCAATGGAGGCGATCTGCATGGGCGATACGTCCATCAGTTCCACCTCCTCCGGTGCGATCACCGGGTAGTCGGCATCCTGACGCGCCTTCACGCGCGGATTGATGAACCTGCCATCGTCGTCGAGCGGGGCGTTGCCTTGTGCAATCAGTTTTTCTTCCTCCTCTTCGGCAGCCAGGTAGATCACCTCGTCGTTCCTGATGTTCACCTTCCCACTCTCTACCTTGCGGTAGGGTGTCTCGATGAACCCAAGGTCGTTGATCTTGGCATAGACACAGAGAGAGGAGATGAGCCCGATGTTAGGCCCTTCGGGTGTCTCGATAGGGCAGAGACGTCCGTAGTGGGTAAAGTGCACGTCACGCACCTCGAAACCGGCACGCTCACGCGAGAGTCCACCGGGACCGAGAGCCGAGAGCCGGCGCTTGTGGGTGATCTCCGCCAGCGGGTTGGTCTGGTCCATGAACTGCGAGAGCGCGTTGGTGCCGAAGAAAGTGTTAATGACCGAGGAGATGGTCTTCGCGTTGATCAGGTCGATCGGGGTGAAGACCTCATTGTCGCGCACGTTCATCCGCTCACGGATGATGCGTGCCATGCGGTTGAGACCCACGCCAAACTGGGTGTAAAGCTGCTCACCCACGGTGCGCACCCGGCGGTTGCTGAGGTGGTCAATGTCGTCGACCACCGCCTTGGAGTTGATCAGCTCAATCAGATATTTGATGATCTCGATGATATCTTCCTTGGTGAGTACCCGGGTATCGACATCGATGTTGAGATTCAGTTTCTTGTTGATGCGGTAGCGTCCCACATCGCCCAGGTCGTACCGCTTCTCGGAGAAGAAGAGGTTGTTGATCACCTCGCGTGCACTCGAGTCGTCGGCCGGCTCGGCACTGCGCAGCTGACGGTAGATGTGCCGGATGGCATCGATCTCCGAGTTGCTGGGGTCTTTCTGGAGGGTGTTGTAGATAATGGAGTAGTCGGAAGTGTTGGCGGACTCCTTGTGCAACAGGATGGAGGAGACGCCCGATTCCAGGATCTGGTCCATGTGTGCTGCCTCCAGCACGGTCTCGCGCTCGATGACCACCTCGTTGCGCTCGATGGAGGTCACCTCACCGGTATCCTCATCCACGAAATCTTCCATCCATGACTTCAGCACGCGGGCGGCCAGCTTGCGACCGATTACCTTTTTCAGGTTGGTCTTGTTCACTTTCACCTCTTCTGCAAGGTCAAAGATCTCGAGGATATCCTTGTCGCTCTCAAAACCGATGGCGCGTAGCAGCGTGGTGACAGGTAATTTCTTTTTACGGTCGATGTAGGCATACATCACGCTGTTGATGTCGGTTGCAAACTCAATCCAGGAGCCCTTGAACGGGATGATACGGGCAGAGTAGAGCACCGTGCCATTGGCATGCATGCTCTGTCCGAAGAAAACGCCGGGTGAACGGTGCAGCTGCGATACGATAACCCGTTCAGCGCCGTTGATCACGAACGTCCCCTTTTCGGTCATGTAGGGGATGGTGCCCAGGTAAACATCCTGAATCACCGGGGTGAAGTCTTCATGGTCGGGGTCGGTACAGTAGAGGTAAAGTTTCGCTTTCAGCGGAACACTGTACGTGAGCCCACGGTCGATGCACTCATCGATGGTATAGCGCGGGGGATCCACATAGTAATCCAAAAATTCAAGGACGAAATTGTTACGGGTATCCGCAATGGGGAAGTTCTCCGTAAAAACCTTATACAATCCTTCATTTTTTCTACTTT
>WOYT01000008.1 GCA_011620695.1 Proteiniphilum sp. | reverse complement strand
CGGGTACTTGAGTTGATGCCCAAATGGACACCGGGAACACAACGTGGTCAGGCTGTGAATGTGCGGTTTACATTGCCGGTGGTTTTCAGTCTGCAGGAGGGAGTTGAAAAACGCCCAACCAGCAGCGAAACCATAGAGCAGCTGCGCTGAGAGTGAAGGAACTGTAAAAAAACCGTTTCCTTGACCAGGGAAAGGAGTGAGCACTCCCCCTGTCAGTTGAAAAGGTCATCTATCCCCTCATTTTCAATCACGGGATCATTGCCCTGGTAGAAATCGGGTGAGTAGCGTTCCGAGCCGGCACAGGGGTTGAAGTCTGCCGGAATTTCAAATTTCCCGTCATCCCTGTAGTTCAACTCCTTGTCGGCGTATATCTTTTGGTAAAAGATGCCGTGTATGGGGAGTGCCATGCTGGCTCCCTGTCCGTAAGCCATCCGGTCGAAATGGATGGAACGCTCCTCTCCTCCTACCCAGCAGCCTGCCACCAGGTTGGGGGTGAACGACATGAACCAGCCGTCAGAGTTGTTGTTGGTGGTACCGGTTTTTCCGCCCATCTCTCCCTTGAGGTTGTACACCCTGCGCAGCCGGCTGCCGGTACCACCATCAATCACTGCCTTAAGCATATCCAGCATCTTGTAGGAGGAGGACTCGCTGAAGATCTCTTTCATCCTGGGGACAAAAGTGGCAACCTCGTTGCCGTAGGAGTCTTCGATACGGGTTACCAGCAGAGGTTCCACGCGTATCCCCCGGTTGATGAATGAGGAGTAGGCTCCTACCATCTCATAAACCGATGCTTCGTTGGGTCCCAGGGCTAGCGATACCACCGGATCGGCTGGTGTTTTCAGACCGAATGATCGGAGTATGCGGGCAAAGGCGTATGGTGAGAACTGTTTCATCAGGTAGGCGGTGACCCAGTTGCTGGAATGTTGCAACCCCCACTTGATGGAGACCAGATTGCCGCTCGTATGGCCGGGATTGCGCGGGGTCCATTCCTGACCGGTCTCGGTCATCAGGGTGACCGGTTGGTGCATTATCTGGTCGCAGGGGGTCATTCCCTCTTCCATGGCAAGCGTATAGAGATAGGGTTTGATGGTAGAACCGATCTGTCGTTTACCGGTGGAGACCATGTCATATTTGAAGAACTTGAAATCGGGTCCGCCCGCGTAGGCTTTCACATGACCTGTAAGAGGATCCATTGCCATGAAACCGGTGCGAAGAAAATTCTTGTGGTAGCGGATCGAATCCCAGGGAGTCATCAAGGTGTCAATCTCCCGATGTTCCCAGGAGAAAACTTTCATCTCTACTTTCTCCTCCTTGAATTTTTTCAGAATCACTTCGTCACTCATCCCCTCCTTTTTAAGGATGCGGTAACGGTCACTCTGCTTCATGGCGGTGATCAGCAGATTTTCAACCTTGTCGCTCACCTCGCTGGAGTAGGGTGCATATTTTTTCCCTTTCTTTTCCCGGAAGAACTGATCCTGCAGGTAACCTCCCAGGTGCTCCCTGACTGCAGCCTCCGCATGGCGCTGCATGCGGGAATCGATTGTGGAGTAGATCTTCAATCCATCGGTATAGATGTCATAGCTTGAACCATCCGCTTTTTTGTTCTTGTGACACCATCCGTAGAGTGGATCCTCTTCCCAGGCGAGTGAGTCTTCACTGAACTGCTGCTTCTGCCAGGAGGCGTAATTCTTTCGTTCCGGTTTTTTGGCCATCATAATCTTGGCCAGATGCTGTCGATAGTAGGGGGCAGCGATATCTACATGTCCCGATCGGTTAAAGTCGATCGTCACCGGTAGCTCTTTCAGCGAGTCGGCTTCCTGGTGGGTGAGGTAATCATATTTCTCCATCTGTGTGAGTACCACGTTGCGGCGACCACGTGTCACCTCCGGGCGGCGCACAGGATTGTAGAGCGATGAGTTTTTCAACATGCCGATAAGCATGGCCGACTCTTCAATGTTCAGCTCTTTGGGTGTCTTGTTGAAGTAGGTACGGGCAGCTGACTCGATGCCCACTGCATTGTAGTTGAAGTCATACTTGTTCAGATAGAGGTTGATGATCTCATCTTTGGTATAGAACCTCTCAAGCTTGGCTGCGATCACCCATTCCACCGGTTTCTGGAATACTCTTTGCAGTTTATTGTTGGCCGGTGGAGAGTAGAGCAGCTTAGCCAGCTGTTGGGTAATGGTGCTACCGCCGCCGCTGCTCTCCCTGTTGAGCAGCAGGGTCTTGACCACAGCTCTTCCCACGCTGATAAAATCGATCCCTGAGTGGGAGTAGTAACGGATATCTTCTGTGGCGATCAGTGCATCAATCAGGTGGGGAGAGAGATCGGAGTAGTCCACGAAGATACGGTTGTTGTTACTTTGTGAATAGGTGAAAAGCAGTTCTTTGTCTGATGAGATCACCTGAGAGGCATACTTGTCAATCGGGTTTTCCAGTTCGCTGATCTCTGGCAGATAGCCTATCGCTCCCACTGAGATGAGAGCGAAGAGCATGAGTATGAAGGCAACAGCAAGACCAAACAGGATCCACATTGTTTTGACGATCTTCTGCTTTAGCGTGCTGTTGTTCCCTTTGGTGGATTTACCTCCGTGAATCTTTTTCTTTCCCATAGTGTTGTCTGTTCCCCTTTTCGGTCTCTGTGCACTGATGTTTATTGGATGGCAAAAGTACACAAAAGCAGTGTAATAAGGAAAGATGGAGTATTAAAAATCGTTTCACAGCCTCTTTTGCAACACGACTACGCTCTTTTCCCGATTTTTTAAAAAAGGAATGTGAATCCGCCCATCAAGCTGAATCCCTGTGAGGGATGCCCATACCAGAGATCATACTGCTGGTTCATCATGTTGTTGGCTTTCACGCTGAACGAGAAAGCATCACTGATCCGGTAAGATGCCCCCATGTTGAGGTCGTTGATGTTATCCATCTCACTGTTCTGCCCCTCATAATAGCTCCAG
>WOYT01000011.1 GCA_011620695.1 Proteiniphilum sp. | reverse complement strand
GAATAGCTCTCTTTCACAAAAGCAGCGTCGTTCAAATAGTCGTAGCTTTCCTTCACGCCTTCGAAAGGTGTTCCGGTATATCTTTCCACTTCCACGACCATGTATTTGGCTCCGGCTTTCTCCACATTGTTGAAGATGCTTTCAAAATCCACCTTGCCGCTCTTGCCCAGCTCCAGTTCATCCTTGATATGGAGTAGCTCGAAACGTCCGGGATAGTTGTTGAAATAGTCCACGGGATTCTTGCCGCCTTCGCCTAACCAGTAAACATCCATCTGGAAGAATACTTTGTCAGGATCGGTATGGGTAAGCATGTAATCGTACATCAGTTCCCCTTCAATTTCGTTGAATTCGAAATTGTGATTATGATATCCGAAACGGAGGCCGGCTGCATTACATTTCTCACCAATCTGGTTGAAGTAGTCACAGTATGCCTGCAGGTCGGCCAACGTCTTGGGGGTCGGTATCCAGGCAACGACCAGATATTTCATCCCGGCATCTTTATGTGCCTGAATAGCGGTATCCCACCATGCCCATGTCTCGTCCCAGTTGGTGTCGGATGCCGGCTCTGCAAGAGGTCTTCCGGCATGAGATGAAAGCACTTCCATACCGGCATCCTCGATCGACTTTTTGAATTCGGCAGGAGTCAACCCGTAGAACAGTCCATCGTTGTACCCGGCAGCTTCCACTCCGGTATAACCCATTTCGGCCACCTTGGCGATGGTACCGGCATAATCAGCCTTGATATCGTCGCGCACGGAGTATAACTGAAGGTAAATTTCTTTTTTTACCTCCGTGGGGGCTTCCTCTTTTTTCTGGCCCTGGTTGCAGCCGGAAAACAGAGACATGCTGCCAAGAAGTGCAGCACTGAGTAACATTGAATGTTTTTTCATTTTATCCTTTTTGTTTGATGATTGTTATTCCAATACTTTCAACTTGATGTTCCTGAACCACACATCGTCGCCATGATCCTGCAGTCCGATATATCCTTCCTGATTTTCTCCTCCTGCATTCAGGAAGTTGGGCCAGTCTTTGAACTTGCTGTTGGCCACCATCTCTTTCCAGTCATCGGTCCACAGATGATATTCAACCACGTTCTCACCATTCTGCGAATGAACAACCGTTCCTTTATACACCATGATGCCACCGGTGTTCCATTCCCCTGCAGGCTTTGCATTCTGCGGAACAGCTGGCACCAGGTCATACAGTGAGGCCGACTGACGGTTGCCGTTCTTCCCTAATTTTGCATCCGGATGTCTCTCGTTATCCAGAATCTGGTATTCGGGAGCCGATTCGTACATGGGTCTTCCTTCTATCTCCTGAGCCAGATAGAAGACACCGCTGTTACCGCCTTCCGACACTTTCCATTCGAAGGTAAGCTCAAAATTCTTGAATTTCTGATCGTAGAGGATATCACCTCCATCTTTTGCTCCGGCTTCACCCATACCCGATCCGTTGATCTTGATGGCTCCATCTTCAATGGTCCAGGCCGAAGGCATGTCGGTACGGTTGTAACCGCGCCACCCGGTGAAGTCGGTTCCGTTGAACAGTGTGATCCAGCCTTCATCAGCTGCTGCCACCTCGGTAGAATCAGTAGCATCTGTTGCACTCGATTGTTTGTTTGCATTGGTACATGACATAAAAATCATCGCTGTCATCATGAGTAAACTAAATAAATAAACTTTTTTCATAACTATTTTCCTTTTAATTAAACCGATAATTAACTTCAGATAAAAAAGGAAGACAACGGCGGTTGGCCGCCGTTGCTCCCGTTGATACAATTCCATTACGGCATTGCCGGTAATTGATAACCATTCTTATAGGTATGCTTGATCATTTCATTCGCGTATTCGGTGGCATTCACCGGTTCTGTCCAGGTCTTGTTGAAGGTGGGATGACCGTCGGTGATCTTGAACCCATCTTCAATGATGGTGCGGATGGTTGCATCGGAAGGGATGTTGGTGAACTGCATGTTTTCTCCATCCCAGTTCAGCTCCTGATTCAACGATTGCAGCCTCACGGCCAGCACACCCATCACCACCATTTCGTTGAACGGACCTGCTTCAGAGAAAGGAGAAGCCGTTTCAACACGGTTTGCAGGAGACTCTTTACAAGCTCGTACCCAATCCATTTCGTGAGACAGTGTCACTTCTCGCTGTGTTTTGGGTGAGTTTGGCTTACGACCGGACACCAGCCAGGGATTCACCCCATAGCAACCACAGATAAGGGTATCCTTCGTACCATGGAAAATCACACCGCCACCCTGGTCGTTCAGGTTTTTGCCCGCGGGAACGCCCTCGGGACGCGTGGGCTGCAAACCGCCGTCATACCAGTAAACTTCCACTTCGGGCATTGCCACCTTGGGCAGGTTGTCACGCTGCGGAAACACATATTTCACCATCTGTGCCGTGGGTGCACTGTCGGTCAGCAACATGGTAGATGAACCCTGTACTTTTGTAGGGTAGCCGAGACGCAATCCTTTAAATACCGGGTGAAGGATATGGCAAGCCATGTCGCCGAGTGCTCCGGTGCCGAAGTCCCACCATCCACGCCAGTTCCAGGGGTGGTAGATCTCATTGAAGGGGCGTTTGTTGGCCGGGCCAATAAAGAGATCCCAGTCGAGTGTCTTGGGAACACGGTCTGCTTCCTTGGGAGTCATCAATCCCTGCGGCCAAATAGGTCTGTCGGTGAAAGCTTCTACCTTCCTCACTTCTCCGATTTGTCCGTCGCTAATCCAATCGATTATCTGCCGCACACCGGCGCCCGAAGAACCCTGGTTACCCATGCTGGTGGCCACATTATATTTTTTGGCGAGTCGGGTCAGCAGACGAGATTCATACACACTGTGTGTGAGCGGCTTTTGTACATATACATGTTTGCCCATGGTCATTGCATCGGCAGCTACAAGTGCATGGGTATGATCGGCCGTAGCCACCACCACGGCATCGATACTTTTCCCCAACTCATCATACAT
>WOYT01000044.1 GCA_011620695.1 Proteiniphilum sp. | reverse complement strand
GAGTGGGCAGAGGGTTGTAGGAAACGGAATTTGTACCCGCTTTTCGGAATCGAGTTCATCAGCCTGAACGAAGCAGATCAGAAAGCCGGGTTGCGGGTGAATGATCCTGCCAATCCCGGTCGTACTTACCTCAGCGGAAAAGGGATGTCCTATCCCTTTCGGCTGGATGAACCCTACGCTTCTCAGCTGGCAACCGTGGCGCTTGAATCAAACCGGCAGGTGGAGAGGATGTGTGAAAAGCTAAATGACCTCCTGCACCACAAACAGCTGGGCTTCACCCTTGATGTGGATCAAATCAAACAAGAGCTGACCCGTGGTTCGCTGCGTGAACGGCACCTGGCAAGGGCTCTTCGGATGAAACTCTATGATCATTGCAACAACAATGAATCGCAGATCAGGACACAGCTCACAACACTCTTTGACGGAAAGCAGCTGCAATCAGCGCCCGATGACCATGCCGGTGTTGAGAACGAGATTCGTGCCAATCTGCTGAAAGCAGGAGGAGCAGCATTCGTGCCGGAAGAACCTGCCGCTTTTCTTTCAATGGAGACCGTTTGCCGGATCATACGCGCTGGCGGGGGGATCCCGACATACCCCTTCCTGGCAGATGATCCCAAGGGGGGCTATACCGATTTTGAAGGTGATCTGGTGAGAGTGGCTGAACAACTGACTGAACGTGGTTTTCACGCTGTGGAATTCATTACCACCCGCAACGATCTGCAACTTCTGGAGAAGTATGTATCCTACCTGCATGAGCAGGGGTTTGTGGTGACTTTCGGCAGTGAACACAATACCCCCCGGATGGAGCCGATCCGGCTGACTGCACGTGGCGGAGTGCCCCTGACCGATCGCCTGAGTGCGATCAACTACGAGGGTGCCTGCGTGATTGCTGCCCACCAGCACCTGGTAGCGCAGGGACTGCAGGGATACCTTAACGAGAAGGGGGAAGCCGACCGATCCCGGCGGATTGAGTATGTTTCACTGGGAGCGCAATTAATGGAAAGAACTGAAGAGAACAACAAGATATGAATCCGATTGACGAACTGATAACTATTTCCCGATACTATGGTGCCGACAGCCGTTTTGTGATTGCCGGCGGCGGAAATACCTCGTATAAAAACGGCGAAAAAATATGGGTGAAAGCCAGTGGTTCATCATTGGCAACCATTGGGGAAGATGGGTTTGCACAACTCGACCGTTCGCTGCTCAACCGTATGAACGACAAGGAGTACAGTCGGGATGCCACGAAACGGGAAGAGGAGGTGAAAAACGACCTGGCCGCAGCCACCCTTACCAAAGACAAACGGCCGTCTGTAGAGACCTCGATGCACAACGTGATGGGTTACGCCTTCGTGGTGCATCTACACCCCACGCTCGTCAACGGATTGATGTGTGCCGTGGATGCAGAAAAAGAACTGCACAGACTCTTTGGTGAGAAAGCCCTGTTTGTGGAATATACCGATCCTGGCTACCTCCTTTTCAAGAAAGTAGCAGGGAAGATCAGCGATTACCGGGAACGTTATGGAGAAGAGCCGCAGGTGATTTGGCTGCAGAACCACGGTATCTTTGTGGCTGCTGACACTACAGAGGAGATCAAACAGATCTATGCAGCTATTTTTGATAAACTCGAAGGAGCTGTTTCAAAACCTTTGCCTATGCAGGAAAGAGCGCTCTCACACAGTGTTGATGAAATTGTTCCTGCATTGCGGATGATGCTCTCCGATAATGGACTGAAAACACTGAGGGTACGCAATAACGAGTTAATCGAATTCTTTAGCAACAACAGCGAAAATCAACAAGATATATCCAAACCATTTACGCCGGATGCCATCGTCTATTGTAAGTCGAACTATCTTTTCTTCAACGAAGAGAAACCCGATCAGCTGCTGCAAGAGGCAGAAAAAGCATTTTCCTCCTTTGAAAAGCAGCATGGATACCTGCCAAAAGTGATCCTGATCAAGGGGATAGGCCTGGTGGCTGTTGGTGACCATGCCGACCAGTGCGACATCATCCTCGATGTGTTCGAAGACGCGATGAAAGTGGCATACCTTTCTCATTCATTCGGCGGGCCGCATCCCATGACACCGGCACAGATCGATTTCATCGACAACTGGGAAGTGGAAAACTATCGCCGGAGTGTGGCTGCGGGTGCCTTCAGAGGACGTGCAGAAAATAAAACCATTATCATCACGGGTGCTGCGCAAGGCTTTGGTGAAGGCATCGGTCGCTGCCTTATCCCGGAAGGTGCCAATATCGTGGTTGCTGATTTGAACGAAGAGACAGGCAGTGCCACTGCCGATAAATTTAATCGTCTGGCAAAAGGGAATCAGGCCTGTTTTGTCCGGACCAATGTGGCGGAAATAGCGAGTCTGGAGAATCTTGTACACGAAACCATTTGTGTGTTCGGTGGAATAGATTGTTTTATCAGCAATGCCGGGGTACTGCGTGCCGGCGGACTGGAGGAGATGACACCCGAGAATTTCGAATTTGTCACCAAAATAAACTATAGTGCCTATTTCTACGGGACAAAGGTGGTGAGCAGGATCATGAAGCTGCAGACAGCATTTGCTCCGGAAACCTACTATGCCGATATCATCCAGATCAATTCCAAGTCGGGCCTGCAGGGAAGCAAGGCCAATTTTGCCTATGCGGGAGGTAAGTTCGGCGGTATCGGTCTCACACAGTCGTTCGCTCTGGAGCTGGCTCCCTTCCGCATCAAGGTGAATGCCGTTTGTCCGGGTAACTTTTACGAAGGCCCTCTCTGGAGCGATCCGGAGAACGGGCTTTTTGTGCAGTACCTGAAAGCAGGGAAAGTACCCGGTGCCAAAACAGTGGATGAGGTGAAAGCGTTCTACCTGTCAAAAGTACCCATGGGTAAAGGATGCACCCCGGCTGATGTGACCAAAGGGGTGCTCTATCTGATGGAGCAGTGTGGTGAGACAGGTCAGGCATTACCGATCACGGGCGGGCAGGTCATGCTTTCGTAGATGCAAGA
>WOYT01000143.1:11229-14493 GCA_011620695.1 Proteiniphilum sp. | reverse complement strand
TAGACATCGTTATCGTTGGTATTGGTGTGTATGAGCAACGGCTTATCGAGATTTTGCGCGTAGTGTGTGGGTGAGCGGCGGGCATATTCAGCCGGGTTTTCCTCAATCGACTCCCCTACATGATAGGGCGCAGTGAAATAGTCGCTGTAGCTCTTGTCGTGAGAGGAGAGCCGGTTCTCCAGGTCGCTCACCGGCACGCCGGCGAAGGCGCATTGGTATTGGTCGCCATGCTGCAGGATCTGCATCAGGGCGATCATCCCGCCGTGGCTCCAGCCAATCACGCCTACCCGCATCGGGTCAACGATGGCGTAGTTTTCGATCATGTAGTCGCGGCTGGCCAGCACGTCGTCATTCTCCCGCCCACCATAATCAATGTTCTCATAGGTTGTCTTGCCGTATCCCGTGCTGCCACGGTACTCTGCTGAGACAACGATGTAACCCTGAGCCATCAGTTCCCGTACGATGTGATAGTAATAGGTGGAGAAGTTGGCATGGATACCGCTGTGGGGAAGCACCACCAGGGGATACTTCCTGTTGCGCTCCACACTCTTCGGGATAAAGACATAGCTATAGAACTGCAGCTTGTTGTTTGCGAACCGGTCATCAGGATCTTTCGGCTTCCAGCGGGGCGTACTGGTAAGCCGTACTTTGTCGATGTACGCCACATCACCCAGCCGCTCAAACCAGAGCAGGTCGTCGATCTGTTTCTCCAGGATATCGAAGCGGTGCTCCTGGTCATCCACCCCTCTCTGCAAATCTTCGATTTTCTTCAGGAGAGGGGAGCGAGTCTGTGCTGCTACCTGGGTAAATGGAAGAACGCCGAACAGCAGTAAAAAGATGGGAGTAAATATTCTGGTCTTCATAGAGATATGCTTATACACCAAAGGTAATTATAATTTTGTCATCGTGGTATAGGCATCGTGATAAAAGATGAGGGTTCGTTTATCTTTTTTTGCCTTGTCCAGAAACCGTTTCTTCTCTTCCATGGCAACAGCCACACTGTTGTCGTAGGCCGAGAGCCAGCTGAGGGCTATGTTGAGCGAGGTGGGCACCACGTCGCCCGGGAAAGCATATTTCTCTCCGTTTGTCTCGAAGAGCACCACGATCTGGCCGGGAGTATGGCCATCGTAGAGCTCCAGCCGGATCTGGTCATCCAGCTCCGTGTCACCCAGCACGAATTGCAGCTGTCCCCTATCGTAAACCGGTTCAATGTTCTCCGGGAAGAAAGAACCTTTTTCGAAGAGAGTAGGAGTGCGGTAGTTCTTCCACTGGGAGAGGCTTACCCGGTAGGTGGCATTGGGGAAGGTGGGTACCGCTTCCTTGTTTTCGTTTAACACCGTGCTTGCCCCGCAGTGGTCGAAATGGAGATGGGTCAGGATCACGTCGGTCACCTCCTCCGGTTCGTAGCCGATCCGGCGGATCTCCTCCACCATGCTTTTCTGGTTGTAGGGTTGAAAGAATTTCAGTCGTGCATCATGCTTGTCGCCCAGTCCTGCATCTACCAGTATACGCCGAGTGTCGGTCTCGATGAAAAGGCAGCGCAACGACATCACGCACATGTTCTTCTCATCCACTTTGTACTTGACCGACCAGTACTTTTTCGGCACGGGCCCGAACATCACCCCGCCGTCACCCAGAAAATAACCCGATTCAATGATATGAAACTTGAGCATATTGTTGTATTTTTGTGGCAAATTTAGTGAAAAGTTTCGGGTGCAGTGACATCCGTCCTCAAAACCCACAAGAATGAAGATCCCCGACAAACAGGAGAACATTGCCGAGTACCTGCTCTTCATGTGGCAGACAGAAGACCTTTTGCGTGCCTGCAACCTGGACATCGATCAGGTGCAACGATCACTGATTGATTCTTCCTATACCACGGAAGAGGAGCGGAAGAAAGCACGCGACTGGTACGAAGGGCTCATCATGATGATGAAGAGCGAGGGAGTGCAGCATGAGGGTCACTTGCAGATCAACAAAAACCTGATCATCGACCTGACCGATCTCCATCTGCGGCTGCTGAAAGACCCCAAAGAATCGGAGTATATCGCTCTCTATTACAATACGTTGCCGCATATCGTGGCGTTACGGGCGAAAGCGGGCGACAAACAGTTGCCGGAGCTGGAGACCTGTTTTACCGCCCTTTATGGGTACCTGTTGCTGAAGCTTCAGAAGCGGGAGATCACTGGTGAGACACAGGCTGCCGTGGCTCAGATCACCTCGTTGTTGCGGTTGCTCTCCAGGAAGTATCAGACAATTGATCAGCAGAAGGAGTAAAAGGAGGAAAAGGATATGGCCATATTTACCGGAAGGAGCAAGGTGCTGGGAGGCACTGAGAAAGAGACGCAGAAAGAACAATTCTTCTACGGGCTGGTGCAGCAGCATGTGCTGGTCACCGGAGCCGACGGGCAACTGGGCAGCGCGCTCAGGGCACTCACCGGCATGATGAACCTGCCTTTTCGTTTTTTCTTCACCGATGCGGGAGAGCTGGACATCACCGACCCGTCGCAGGTTGAAGCTTATGTACGAGAGCAACAGGTCCGTTACATCCTCAACTGCGCCGCCTACACGGCTGTCGACAAGGCAGAGCGTAATCGGGAGAAAGCATACGCGGTCAATGCCACCGGGGTGGAGAACATCGCGCTGGTGGCCAAAGAGTATGGGATCAGGCTGATCCATATTTCCACCGATTTTGTGTTCGACGGAACATCAACTGTTCCCTACAAAGAGGAGTCGGAAGCCCGCCCCTTGTCTGTATATGGTGAAACCAAGCTCAAGGGTGAGCAACTGCTGCAGGCTGTGGGAGGAGAGTGGATCATTCTGCGCACATCCTGGCTCTATTCGGAGTATGGTTCCAATTTCGTGAAGAGGATGCTGCAGCTGATGCAGGAAAGAGAGCAGCTTACTGTGGTGGACGACCAGCGGGGCAGTCCCACCTATGCAGTTGATCTGGCTGAGATGATGATTCATATCCTGCAGGATACGGAAGAGAACGGATGGAAATCCGGCATCTATCATTTCTCCAACCGGGGTGAGACCAGCTGGTTCGGCTTTGCCGAAGCGATCAGGAGAATGGCGGGAATCGACAGTTGCAAGGTGATTCCAATCACCACGGAGGAGTATCCAACAGCAGCCAGACGCCCTGCCTACAGTGTGATGGATCTATCCAAAATCTGCAATACTTTCCGGGTAGAGATACCGGGATGGGAAGAGGCACTGCAACGCTGCATCAAAAAAATCCAACTAGCCGAAAGCTAAAAAAAA
>WOYT01000143.1:0-11129 GCA_011620695.1 Proteiniphilum sp. | reverse complement strand
GCTGACAGTTGAACGTGAATAATATGACGCTGAAACAAGAGATAGAACGTCGGCGAACATTCGCCGTGATCAGTCACCCCGATGCGGGGAAAACCACCCTGACGGAGAAGCTGCTGCTTTTCGGCGGTGCCATCCATGTGGCGGGTGCCGTCAAGTCGAACAAGATCAAAAAGAGTGCTACCTCCGACTGGATGGAAATTGAGAAGCAACGCGGCATCTCGGTTGCCACCTCGGTGATGGGCTTCGAGTATGAGGGTTACAAGATCAACATACTGGACACCCCGGGTCACCAGGACTTCGCTGAAGATACCTACCGCACACTGACGGCGGTGGACAGCGTGATCATCGTGGTGGATGTGGCCAAGGGTGTGGAGACGCAGACACGCAAGCTGATGGAGGTGTGCCGCATGCGCCGCACACCGGTGATGATCTTCGTGAACAAGATGGACCGGGAGGGAAGAGATCCCTTTGATATTCTGGATGAGTTGGAGGAGGAGCTGCAGATTGCCGTGCGGCCGCTTAGCTGGCCCATCGACATGGGTGAGCGATTCCGTGGTGTTTACAATCTCTATCGTCAGAGCCTCGACCTCTATCAGCCTAGTAAACAGGTGGTAACTGAATCGGTGAAGCTCCAGATTGGCTCAACCGATCTGGAGAAACATATTGGAGATGGGTTGTCTGAAAAGCTGCGTGACGATGTGGAGCTAATCACCGAGGTCTATCCCCAGTTCCGGCGGGAGGAGTACCTTGCCGGGCGACTGGCACCGGTTTTCTTCGGCTCGGCGCTCAACAACTTCGGTGTGAAGGAGCTGCTCGACTGCTTCGTGGAAATTGCTCCCTCACCACGACCGGTGAAAGCGGAAGAGCGAGTGGTGGAGCCTCTCGAGGAGGCGTTCAGCGGCTTTGTCTTCAAAATCCATGCCAATATGGACCCCAACCACCGCTCCTGCATCGCCTTTGTAAAGGTCTGTTCCGGCCGGTTTGAGCGGAATGTCAACTACAAGCATGTCCGCTACAACCGCATGATGAAGTTCTCCTCACCCACTGCTTTCATGGCGCAGAAGAAAGAGATCATGGACGAGGCGTTTGCCGGAGACATCGTGGGGCTTCCCGACAATGGTAACTTCAAGATTGGCGATACACTCACTGCGGGAGAGGAGCTGCATTTCAAGGGGTTGCCCAGCTTCTCACCCGAGATGTTCAAATACATCGAGAATGCTGACCCGATGAAGTCGAAGCAGCTGCAGAAAGGGATCGAGCAGCTGATGGATGAGGGGGTGGCTCAGCTCTTCACCAACCAGTTCAATGGGCGGCGCATCGTTGGCACGGTGGGACAGCTCCAGTTCGAGGTGATCCAGTACCGGCTGCTGCATGAGTATGGTGCACAGTGTCGGTGGGAACCGATCAACCTTTATAAAGCTTGCTGGATTGAGAGCGATGATGCTGTGCAGCTGGCCGACTTCAAGAAGCGTAAGTTCCAGTATATGGCGTACGACAGGGAAGGACGGGATGTCTTCCTGGCGGAATCAAACTACATCCTGATGATGGCGCAGCAGGATTTCAAAAACATCCGGTTCCACTTCAACTCGGAATTTTAATCTTTCGCCATGTGGATGGTCATCTGCGGGAAGGGGATGTTGAGTCCGTTGGCATTGAGTGCATTGTAAACCTGTTCATTCAGGTCGAACGTTACCGGCCAGAAGTCACCCGTTAGGGTCCATACCCTCAATACAAAGTCGATGGAGCTGTCATTCATCTTCACCATGCGGGAGAGAGGAGCGGGATCTTTCAACACCTGCGGATGTCTCTCCGCGATTTCGAGCAGTAGCCGCTTCACCTCCTCCACATCCGATCCGTATTCCACGCTAACGGTCAGATCCACGCGACGGGTAGCCTGGGTGCTGTAGTTGATAATGTTACCGGTGGAGAGGGGACCGTTGGAAATGTGGACGGTTTTGTTGTCGAAAGTGATGAGGGTGGTGTAGAGGATACCCACCGACTGAACCGTGCCGGCCACCCCCTGTGCTTCAATGTAGTCCCCACCTCTGAAAGGCTTGTTGAAGAGGAGCATCACTCCACCGGCAAAGTTGGCCAGGTTGTCTTTCACCGCCAGACCCAGTGCCAGTCCCACTGAACCGATCAGGGCGGCCAGTGAGACGGTCTTCGATCCTACGATGTTGATGATCACGATGATCAGCGTGGCGAACAGTGCGATGTTGAGGATGTTCATCAGAAAGCTGCGCAATGCGATGTCTTCGACCTTTCTGTTGAGCATACGCTTAAAGACCTTGTCGATTTGTTTGATGAGCCATCTTCCCAGAAAGAAGATCAGAAGAGCGATCAGTAACTTTCCGAGGATGTCGATGCTGCCGGTGAGGAACTGATCGAGCAGCTCTTCAAACCGTCCGTTTTTAATCAGTTCGGCTGCGGTGGGAGACTGTTCAACGACCTGGGTTACTGACTCTGTTGTGGCGGTTCCCGCCTGCGCTGATGAGATTTCGTTCGGCATGTAGAACATTGATTTTGATTTTACAGTGATTCAAAACAAAGATAACAATTTTTTGTTTACATTTGCCTTGAGAATGTCACTTCATATCCTCTATCTATGAGAAAATTTTATTCACTGACTATCCTCTTTTTCCTGCTTACCATTTCACTTACAGGACAGGATTACCAGGCTTGGGTGGATCATGCTGCCCGCCATATTGAAGCAGACCGGCTTGACAGCGCTGCCATTGCACTGCAGCGTGCTATGTCGCTCGATCCGATGAACGAGAACAACCCGGTATTGTTGCTCAACCTGGGGGTCATCCAACGGCAACTGGGACTCAACGACGATGCCTATATCTCCTTCACCGCTGCCCTGGCAAACAACCCGATACCTGAGGTGGTGCTGCACCGCAGAGCCTCACTGCTGAGCGAGATGGGGCGTTATGATGAGGCGATTGAGGATTACAACACCCTGATCCGCCTCTATCCGGATGAGGTGGAGGCATATTACAGACGGGGAGTCCTTTACCTTGAGCAGAACAACCGGGCTAAGGGGGAAGAAGATTTTCGTAAGGCGAATGAGCTCGATCCGGACCATTTCTTCACACAACTGAGCAAAGCGCTGCTCTTCAAGCTGGACGATGACTGGGAGGCAGCAGAAAAGATCTACACCAGACTGATTGAATTGGAAGCCAATCCCGATCCGAGCATCCTGCTCAACCGTGCCGAGTGCTATGTGTACACCGGCCAGACTTTCCGTGCGGCGGCCGACTTGCGTGCGGTGGAGCCGACACAGCGCGACAACCCCTACTTCTACTTCCTGCGGGGCAGGGTACGCCTGGATCAGTTTGATAAGGTGGCTGCCAGGGCCGATTTCAACAAGGCCAAAGAGATGGGGTATGATCTGCCGGTGGTGGATGAATGGATTAACAAAACCAGGTAACATCGGTCGATGTCGTATATAAAAACCCAGGTGGCTTGCCACCTGGGTTTTTTAACTGCCTAAAAGTACACCCGGCGGGAATCGAACCCGCATCGTCGGAACCGGAATCCGGTATTCTATCCATTGAACTACGGGTGCCTGTCTCTATTTACTAAATTTGAAAGTGCCGTTTTCCCATTTTAAGAGGAGCGTATCACTTTCCAGATAAGGTTTGATCTCTTCCATTTGTTCCGCTGTGAGCCGTTCCTTGTAATGGAGTTTCAGTGTGAGATCTGTTCTTGTTTTGGTGAACCTGGCCGAGATCGGATAAATGTCCGGCAAAGATACGGCATATTTGTAATTAACCGAATTTTTTTTCGGGGAAATAAAGAAATTTTCTTTTGAAATTTCAGGGAAATAGGCCCCCTGATCCAGTTTATCCCATCCAGTGGTATAAAAGGAGATCTGACTGTCACACACTCCTGCACAGACCGTTTGCACCAGGCAGACAATTGTTGAGTCACCGGAAAGAGGCAACAGCTTGAGCTGCAGATCACCGGCAGCAGATGTGCGGATGTGAAGAAAATCCTCACCCTGCGCGATCTTGCTGATCTCACCCAGGGCATATGGAACCGACGTCTTGCCGCTGTCCACCAGTAACATGGTTTTGTTTCCCTCAGAAACTCCCGGCAGCAATGCTGAGGGCATTGATCGGAACAGTTCAGCGGCCGTTTGTCCCGTAACTGTTGCAGTAAGCAATAAAAAAAGATACAATAATCTCCACTTCATTTGTTCAATCTTTTTACCTGTTCAGAACGCTGCCTTTATATGGGCTCTTCGTTCAGGCGAAATTCTTTGTGATTATCTTTCAAAGGTGATGCATCATAGGCTCCCACCTTGATGATATTGGCGATATCTCTTGTTCCCTGAATTGTAACCTTAATTCTTTCGGGTGCTACATCCCCAAAACGGAGCAGTCGTTTGTAGCCGATGGTGGTGCCCTCAGCCAGAGTGATCCACTCTTCCTCAATCCAGCCCTCAACCCTGAATGATTCCACCCGCTGCCCTTTACTGATATCCTCCTGCAACATCACCGTGTTGATTGTTTCCCCTTTCCTGACCATGTACTCCCTGGAATCACCTGTGCGGGCTCTCCATTCAATTTCACCATCTGTCAGCAACTCATTTTCGAAGAGTGACGAGAGATAATTGTCAAACTGCCTAAGCACTGCCACGTCTGTCTCATGAATTCTTCCACGCCTGTCGGGTGGTACATTGAGCAGGAGCACCGAGTTCATACCCACCGACTGGAAATAAATATCAACCAGCTGTGACAGACTCTTCACCTGATCATCCTCCTCCGGGTGGTAAAACCAACCGGGACGAATCGATACATCAACCTCAGAGGGATACCAGTAAAGCGTCTTGGCTTCGGTGATCAGTTCTCTGCTGCCCAGATCTTCAGCCGTGGCAGAGATTTTCAGTCGCTCATTTTCAATTCTGATCGATTCGCTGATTTCGGGATAAAGGGGTGTCACACTCCATTCCGTCTCCCTTCCCATTCCGTTTTCGTTGCCCACCCAGCGCACATCATCTCCCATATTTGCTTTTATTGCCCGGGGCTGTAAACTGTCAATCACATGGTAAAAACGAACCCAGTCATACTCCTGTTTCTTCCCGTTGGGCCCTTCTCCATTGGCGCCATCAAACCAGACCTCATGTACTTCCCCATATTGGGTGAGCAGTTCAGTCAGCTGTCTTACAAAGAAGTCGTTGTACTTTGGTGAATCCCCATATGTTGCCGCATTCCGGTCCCAGGGAGAGAGGTAGATGCCGAACTTCATCTCATACTTATCGCACGCCTCTTTCACTTCGCGCACCACATCACCCTGACCATTGCGCCAGGGTGAGGCTGCTACCGAATGGGAGGTGGTCTCGGTGGGCCAAAGACAAAAGCCATCGTGATGCTTGGCGGTGAGGATGATCATTTTAAAACCGGCCTGTTTCAATACGGATACCCATTGCTCGGCATTGAAATCGGTGGGGTTAAACAGCGCAGGATCCTCACTGCCATCGCCCCACTCGCGTCCGGTGAAAGTATTCATTCCAAAATGAATGAAAGCAGTCAATTCAAGCTGCTGCCATTCATATTGTTGCGGAGTGGGCACAATATATGCTGCCAGTTTCACTTTCTGGTCCGAAGTGAGAAAGTTGGGGAAAGTGAGTTTTTTTTCAAAATAGGTATTGGCCCTTTGGCTGCAGCTTGTGGGAAGCAGCAGCAAGAACAGGAATACAAACATGAAATTATTTCTCATATGGGGCGAGATTCGTTCTACAAAGCACAAAGTTACGATATTTGATTTGATATCCCGCAAAAAAGCCACCCCGGATGGGATGGCTCAGCCAATCTGGTGTCGTTTCAGCTTATTGATTTGATAGAGCGGCAGTATCCTCTGCAACTTCACCGAGGCTGTCAGCAGCGGCAGCAGCTTCTGCAGCTTCGATAGCAGCCTGGATGCTGTCGGCCTGGACTTTTGCAATGCTGTCAAGACGAGCAACTTCAGCAAGACTATCCTGTCTGGCTTTTTCTGCCTGAACCTGAGCATTGTTGCAAGAAACCAAACCCAATGTTGCTACAACGGCAACCAATAACAATACTTTTTTCATTCTTTAATAATTTTAAACGATAAATAAAATTGTTTCCCAAAAACGATGCAAATTTACAGCAAAAACATGTTGTATAACATGTTTTGTAAAGATTTTTATAGTTAAATATTACTAAATGAATGATTGTTGTTTCTCTTTTGACCGGGAGGAGGTTTCAATAATTTGTTGCAACAATTGTCAACTATAGAGAAAGCGCTTGATGCTCTTCTTGGGCGTTTTTTTAAATTCATTGTCCACCAGCTCAATGGCGCTAATCTTCTCATAGTTGGCGACCGATTTGTTGAGGGTCTGCCTATTCTCCTGCATGATTGCATCAAGTTTTTCCGGTGTAATCTGATCGGCATTGACTGCAGCCATATCGGGATAGACCAGTGCAACCAGCCGGAGTTCGCGGAGCAGCACCACACTCTCTGCAACATACGGCAAATTGTTCAGCCGCGCCTCAATCTCTTCGGGGTAAACATTCTGACCGCTGGCAGTGAGAAGCATCGTTTTGATTCTACCCTTCTCCTTTCTCAATTCCAAGTTCCCTGAAAAGCAGATGCAATCGTGCAATCTCACGAGCCAGTTCGCCGTAGCTGTAGCTTGTGTTTTCCCTGTAGTCGCTCAGGGCAGGTAGCTCCCAGTTTTTTTTGAAGCTCTCTTCGTATAGTTGGATGAAATTTTGTTGGATCATGTTGCACAATTTTGCTTATTGTGTGCAAAAATACAACCTGTAATTCAGTTAACAAAACAAACAGGGGTTGAAATGGCAATAAAAATTGTAATTTTGTGCCTTGAGATTCATAAATAAGGAGGATATAGCTGTTCAGGAGGTCATTCATAGCTGACCTTTAGCTGACATTTCAAGCATATGATCGATCAAACATTTTTTCAAAATAAGACAGCAGCTTACTACACGCTGGGCTGCAAACTGAACTTTGCCGAGACCTCCACGATAGGAAGGCAACTGCTCAGGTCAGGTGTAACCCGTGCCAGAAAAGGTCAACAAGCTGATATCTGTGTGATCAACACCTGCTCCGTGACCGAGCTGGCCGACAAGAAAGGGCGACAGGCCATCCGTAAGGCAATTCAGGAGAACCCTTCCGCATTTGTGGTCGTAACAGGTTGCTATGCACAGCTCAAGCCGGAAGAGATTGCCCGGATTGAGGGCGTTGACCTTGTGCTGGGTGCCGAGCAGAAGCTGGATGTGGTAAAGTACCTGGATGATCTTCATAAAAAGGAAAAGGGTGAGGTGGTCACCTCCAAAACACACCGGATCCGCTCTTTCGTCCCTTCCTTGTCTGCCGATGACCGCACCCGTTACTTTCTGAAGGTACAGGATGGGTGTGACTATTTCTGCTCTTTCTGTACCATCCCCTTTGCCCGGGGCAGAAGCCGCAACGGCTCCATTGCCGACCTTGTGAAGCAGGCTGAGCAGGTAGTCCGGGAGGGAGGCAAGGAGATTGTCCTTACCGGTGTCAATATCGGTGACTTCGGTCGTACCACCAAGGAGTCTTTTATCGATCTGCTGCATGCACTGGATCAGGTTGAAGGGATAGAGCGATACCGTATATCATCCATTGAGCCGAATCTGTTGACCGATGAGATCATCTCTTTCGTTGCCTCTTCCCGCCGTTTCGCCCCTCATTTCCACATGCCACTGCAGGCAGGATCGGATGTGGTGTTGCGGTTGATGAAACGCAAGTATGATACCGCTCTCTTTCGGCATAAGGTGGAGATGATCAAAATGATTCTTCCACATGCCTTTATAGGTGTAGATGTGATTGTTGGAGTCAGGGGCGAAACCGATGACTACTATGAGGAGAGCAAGCGTTTCATTGAGTCGCTCGACGTGTCACAACTACATGTCTTTACCTATTCAGAGCGTCCCGGCACGCAGGCGTTGCAAATTGATTATGCCGTTGATCCCGGAAAAAAGCATGCACGCAGTAAGATGTTGCTTGATATCTCTGAGGAGAAATTGCATCGTTTTTATGCATCACAACAGGGCTTACGCAGGAAAGTACTCTTTGAACATACAAAAAAGGGGGGTAAGATGCATGGCTTCACTGAAAATTACGTAAAATTGTATGCCGATTATGATGCGTCGCTGGTCAACCGGATCACAGAGGTGACGATTGGCGGGTACAGCGATGAGGAGATGGCCATGAAAGCATTATTCTGATGGCGAGGAAACAAAAAGATGATTTGGGTGCCAGAATGTTGATAGCGATTGCAAAGTTAATTGCAATGCTCCCTTTTTCGGTGCTCTACTTTATTTCAGATTTTCTTTTTTGGGTTGTCTATCATCTGGTCAGGTACCGGCGGAAAATTGTGCGAAAGAATCTGCAAAACGCTTTTCCCGATAAAGCGATTCGTGAGATCGTTACCCTGGAAAAAGAGTACTATCACCATCTGTGCGATTATTTCGTGGAGACGGTGAAGATCTTACGCATGTCGGAAGAGGAAATGAAGCAACGAATGCATTTTGAAAATCCGGAATTGTTGAATGAGTTGACACAGCGTGGCGGCGCTTCTCTTATGTGTCTCGGTCATTATGGCAACTGGGAGTGGGTGCCATCCATCGTGTTGCATCTCATGCCTGGAGTAGAGGGAGGGTTGGTTTACAAACAACTTCATTCTACTTCCTTTGATCAACTCTTTTACAAGATCAGGAGCCGGTTTGGTTCGCATCCAATCGAAAAGAGGAGTGTCTTGCGCAAACTAATCCAGAAGAGGAAAGAGGGCAATACAATCGTGGTGGGATTCCTTACCGATCAGCGTCCGCCGAGGGTCTCGGACAAATACTGGACAACATTCCTGAATCAGGATACTCCCGTACAGACCGGCATGGAGAAGATTGCCCGATCCCTTTCACTCCCGGTGATTTACCTGGATATTGAGAAGGTAAAACGGGGTTTTTATCGTGGTCGCTTTGTTCTGGTCTCACCAGATGCTTCTACTGAGAATGAGCACACCATCACTGAGAATTACATGCGTTTACTGGAAAAAACAGTGATGCGCGCGCCGGCATTTTATCTTTGGTCGCATAACTTGTGGAAATTCAGTAAGGCGATGGAGCCGGAGGGTTAGCTACGGTCTGCCCCTCGATTAAATGATCATTGACAATGGCGAAAACATCGGTCATCATACTAAACTGGAATGGGGAGGAGCTGTTGAAGCAGTTTCTGCCCTCAGTGACTGCACATACCATAAGTGAGGAATGTGCTGTGGTGGTGGCCGATAACGGGTCAACGGATGGTTCCGTAACTTTTTTGCAGGATCAATTTCCTGATCTGGAGTTGATTCTGTTTGATCAGAACCATGGATTTGCTGAGGGCTACAACAAGGCAATACAGCAGGTTGATTCAGACTATGTGATTCTGCTGAATTCCGATGTGGAGACCACCCCCGGCTGGACCATTCCATTGGTCTCTTATCTCGATGATCATCCGGAAACAGCTGCTGTGCAGCCCACTATCCGTTCCTTTCATCAGAGGAGTCATTTTGAGTATGCCGGAGCTGCTGGTGGCCTGCTCGACCGTTACGGGTATCCCTTTTGCAGGGGACGGATCCTGGATAGAGTGGAAGAGGATTTTGGCCAATACAGGGATGTATTGCCTGTTTTCTGGGCCACAGGAGCCTGTCTCTGTATCAGGAAAAGCGATTACATGTCAGCTGGCGGCCTCGATCGTCGCTTCTTTGCACACATGGAGGAGATCGACCTCTGCTGGCGGCTCAATGCCCGGGGCAGGGGGGTGGTTTGCGTTCCCTCCTCGGTCGTTTATCACGTGGGAGGGGCATCACTGGGCAAGGAGAATCCACGTAAACTTTACCTTAATTTTCGCAATAATCTGCTGATGCTTTATAAGAACATGCCCGGGAAGAGGCTCTACCTCACCTACGCCATACGACTTATGTTCGACTTGCTGGCATTGCTGCATCTTCTCATGCAGGGGAAAGTGAAGAGCAGTATTGCGATAGTGGATGCATACCGTGATTTCTTGCTGATGAGGCGATCCTATCGGGAGAAAAGAGAGGAGAATCTGCTGCTGACAAAGAAAACGCTGCTGCCGGGCGAATACCGGAGAAGCATCCTGATTGCTTATTATCTGCGCAACAAAAAAACCTACAACGCTCTCTTTCGCGATCGGCAAAAGGCTATTCGAAATGAAAACTGAGTGTGATCATCCGCTGGGTTGCCTTTAAGAGAGAACGGGAATATTTCAACAGCTCCTCATCTTTCAAATCAGTGCGTTCTTTCTCCAGCAGATCGGTCAAACCAAAGCTGAATTTCAGCTCGGGTGAGATTGTGAAGAGCGGGAGATAAAAGCTGCATCCGGTGCCAATCTCCACTCCTGTGTCGAACGGTTTTAGTCGTACAGCCTTGTTCTTCTGGGAGGCAAGCTCCATACTCCCATAACCACCCAGCAGGAAGTAGGGCCTGAAGTTGTTGATACGGGCAGTGGAAATCTTCAGGTGAAACGGAAGAGTGAGATAGTTATTCCGGATGGTGGTGGCAAACTCTTCTCCCGATGACTGTTCCCGAAAAAGAAAGCTTTTGCTGCCCAGGTTGAGTGTGGGGAGCAGCCGTAAATTCAGATTCCGGGAGAGGCGATAATCGCCAATCATTCCCACCGTAAAGCCGGGTGAATAATCGGGTATTTCTGAAAACCAGACCTCGCCGTTCTCGTTCCGGTATCCGGAATGAGTAAGAATCAGATCCTGGGTATGCAGTCCGATGGTAAACCCCAGGTGAAAGAGCTGCTGGTCAGCATAGGGGCGATGCTGCAGTTTATGATGCTGGGCGTGAATGCCATTACAGATAGACAACTGCAACAATAGGATAAGGAGCATTTTCACAATTTTCATATTACAATAAAACGTCTCCGACCATGGGATATTGTGTGGAGAATTTGAAAGATCTCTGCAATCTTTTTCCATTCTTGAAAAAACTTTCTACCTTTGCAGCAACAATTTGATATCCATTTAAATTAACTAAACTAATTATTCATTATGGCTTACGTAATTGATGATACTTGCATTGCTTGTGGAACATGTATTGATG
>WOYT01000156.1 GCA_011620695.1 Proteiniphilum sp. | reverse complement strand
AGTAAGTTGGTAAGTTGATAGGTTAGTAGGATGTTGAAGCAAACAGAAATTGATAAGTTGCGGGCCGATTTCCCGATTCTCACTCGGGAGGTATATGGGAAGCAGTTGGTTTATCTCGACAACGCCGCCACTACGCAGAAGCCGCGCTGTGTGATCGACAAAATCACGGAGATGTATACCACGGTAAATGCGAACGTGCATCGAGGCGTACACTTCCTGAGCCAGGAGGCTACGGAGGTGCATGAGGCCTCCCGCAAGGTGGTGCAGCAGTTCATCCACGCCGCATCACCCAATGAGATCGTCTTCACCCGTGGTGCTACCGAGTCGATCAACCTGGTGGCTTCCTCATTCTGCAATGCCTTTTGTAGTGAGGGGGATGAGATCCTGATCAGTGCCATGGAGCACCACTCCAACATTGTTCCCTGGCAGATGCAGGCGGAACGGCTGGGGCTGAAGCTGCGGGTAGCTCCCATCAACGAGCGCGGAGAGTTGATACTGGAACAGCTGGAGCAGCTGATCACTCCGCGCACAAAGCTAATTGCCGTCACCCATATCTCCAACGTGCTGGGAACGGTGAACCCAATCAAAGCGATTATCGATATTGCACACAGGCATGATGTGTTGGTGTTGATCGATGCCGCCCAGAGCGTCCAGCACACCAAGGTGGATGTGCAGGCGCTCGACTGTGACTTCCTGGCCTTCTCTTCGCACAAGATCTACGGACCTACGGGCGTGGGTGTATTGTATGGGAAAGAAAAATGGTTGAATGCCCTGCCTCCCTATCAGGGCGGGGGAGAGATGATTGCCAGCGTCTCATTCGAGAAGACCACCTACAACACCCTCCCCTACAAGTTCGAGGCAGGGACCCCCGACTATGTCGGCGCCGCTGCCCTGGCAGAGGCACTCCGCTATCTAACAGCCATTGGTATCGACAAGATAGCGTCCTACGAGCAGGAGTTGCTCAGCTATGCCACTGAAAAGCTTTCGTCCATCGCCGGCCTGCGGATCATCGGCACTGCTGCGGAGAAGCGCAGCGTCCTCTCCTTTCTGGTGGAGGGGGTACACCCCTACGACATGGGAACGCTCCTTGACCGGATGGGGATCGCCGTGCGCACCGGCCACCACTGCGCCGAGCCGCTGATGCGGGTGCTGGGCATTGATGGTACCGTGCGCGCCTCCTTTGCTTTCTACAACACCAGGGAGGAGGTTGATCTGCTGGCTGAGGGCATCGTCCGAATCGTTAAAATGTTCCGGGCTTAAGGCTCATTTCCCCTATTTGTTTATCTTTGTCGCTGAGGAGCATTGGTCCATGAAAAA
Organism: Proteiniphilum sp.; assembly: GCA_011620695.1. GTDB lineage: Bacteria > Bacteroidota > Bacteroidia > Bacteroidales > Dysgonomonadaceae > Proteiniphilum. Next base: position 1,753 of record WOYT01000156.1, on the reverse strand, counting down.
AACGCTGCAGGGATATACCGGCAATGAAGATCATACCCTGTTTATTCTACTAAGAAAAAGGGATAAAGAGGCTTTCTCGATGATATACCGCAAGTATCATCGCTATCTCTATGCGCTGGCAATGAAGTATCTCAAGAACACCTATCTGGCGGAGGATGCGGTGCAGCATGTCTTCGTGAAGCTCTGGGAGAGCACCCACGATATCCACATCGAGGTGAACCTGAAGAACTATCTCTACACCATGACCAAGAACTATATCCTCAACTACATCCGTGACAACAAGGAAAAGGTGACACTCAGCTATGAGCAGGCGCAGTTTGACCTGCCGGAAGAGGAGGATATCCTTAGGGCGATGGAAGAACGGCAGATGCAGGAGCTGCTCTACAGGGGCATCGACCAGCTGCCGCCGCAGAAGAAAGAGGTGTGCCGCCGCAAGCTTGAGACCGACGACAGCAACCAACAGATTGCCGAAAAGATGGGGATCTCGGTACACACGGTGAAGTCGCACTACCAGGAGTCGCTCAAGCTGTTGCGTGGTTATTTCATGAAGATAAAAATGATGTTACTGTAAAAAAAACGGGAAAAAGACTCATATCTTTTACCAGGAAAGGTGTCTATTAAAAAAGTGCTGCATGCAGAGAAAGGAGAACGACATAGTGAAGAAAGTGATCGCCGAGAACGCTTCGAAACAGGAGGCGCGGGAGGTGGTGGCCTGGTTCTCCGACTCCATTGAAGGTCAGCAAGCCCTGTCGGATATGATTGACCGCGATGCCTACCTGATGGAGGCTGATCCCCACACGGGTCAGTCGTTCACCCCTCTTCAGTCCGAACTGCTCTTCAACCGCATCGAGCGTAGAATCAGCATCAACCGTACGAACAAGTTCTTTTTGCGTGCCGCCGCGGTACTCCTGCCGCTTTTGCTGGTCATCGGCTTCGGCTGGTACATCAACAGTCGAACCTCCATTTTTGAGGGAACCACCTATACCGAGCTGTATGTTCCAAAGGGTGAGGATGCCCGCATCTTTTTTCAGGATGGTACCGAAGCGTTCCTCAATGGCGACACCCGCATCCGCTACCCTGAAAGGTTCGGACTGCTCCGCCGTGAGGTGTGGCTCGAGGGAGAGGCCTACTTTAACGTGAAGGAGAACAAACGCAGACCGTTCGAGGTGCATTCACAGAACACAACGGTCGAGGTGTTGGGTACCTCTTTCAACGTCAACTCCTACCGTGAGAGCGATAAGATCCGGGTGACGCTTGATGAGGGGAGCATCGCTTTCCACACTCAGCACAACGGCTATACCCTCTCACCCGGGCAACAGGCGGAGTATGACAAGATCACCGGGCGGCTGGTGGTGACCAACCTGATGCATCCTTCCAACGTCTCACTCTGGAAGGACAACGTGCTCTATTTCTACGATTCCCCGCTGGCTGAGGTTATCAGCGTGTTAGAGCGGAGGTACAATGTGGAGTTCAACCTGCTCAACGACGAGGCACTGACCTATAGCTACACCCTCACCACAAAACAGACCACCATTGACGAAATATTGGTGGAACTGCAAAAAATTGCCCCGGTTAAGTTCAATCACCAGGGAGATAAAGTTTACGTTTCCCTTTGACCATTTTTCGTTACCGGTGTAACTTTTTCCCCATTGATTTGATTCGGGATTGGTATATATCGACAAATATGTCCTAGCAGACTTAATTTTCAGGCGGTAAGCTTAAATTAGAAGCAACCTGCACTCCTTTTGCTGCT
>WOYT01000069.1:11368-14821 GCA_011620695.1 Proteiniphilum sp. | reverse complement strand
GAATAATAATAAGCTGACAGCTGAAAGATAAAATATACAACAATGCAATACAACACACAAAAAAAGAAACTGATTTTGCCGGAATATGGTCGCAACATCCAGAACATGGTGGATCACTGCGTGAGCATCAAGGATCCTGAAGAGAGGAAACGGTGTGCCTATACCATAATCGACATCATGGGCAATATGTTCCCACACCTGCGCGATGTGAACAACTTCAAGCACATCCTCTGGGACCACCTGGCCATCATGTCTGATTTCAAGCTCGACATCGATTACCCCTACGAAGTGATCAGGAAAGAGGATCTCTACTCCGCACCGGGGCATCTCGATTACAGTCGTCCCACCATGCGCTATCGCCATTACGGTAAGATTTTGGAACGGATGGTGAAGATTGCTGCCGACATGGAGGAGGGTGAGCCGCGGGAACAGCTCATCCGCATGCTTCTTGCCCAGATGAAGCGATCCTATTCCCAGTGGAACAAAGAGGTCGATGATGAGAAGATCTTTCAGGACCTGAAAGAAATATCCAATGGCAAGATCGATATGAACAGCAGCCATTACATCATTCCGGAGGTAAAGATGAACGGTAACAACCGCGACAAGTTCAAGAATATCAAGTATCAACGTAGAAAATAGGATCATGATCACCGCAAGTAATCTTCTACCTGTAGCCCGTATCCAGAAACCCTATGGTATCAGGGGCGAGCTGGTGCTGCTCTTCAGTAGGGAAGAGTATGCGGAACTGGATACAGATGATTATTTTCTGGAGATCGATGGCATTCCGGTTCCTTTCCGGGTTGAATCGTTCACCCTTGTAACCGGCACCACCGCCAGGGTCAAATTTGAAGATGTGGATGATGAGCAGACTGCTGCGCGCTATGCCGGTCTCGAGGTGTTGCTGCCGCGTGAGTTGGTGCTTGAGTCCGGAGAAGAGATGGATGCCGACTGGCATTCTTTTATCGGCTACACGATTATCGATCAATATGGTGTGACGCTGGGAGTGATCGATGAGGTGGATGATGCCACAATGAACGTGCTTTTCATTGTCAGAGACGGCGACAAGGAGCATCTGATTCCTGCCACTGAAGACTTTATCGTTGCCGTAGATGAGACGAACAGAACCCTTGAGATGTTCATTCCCGAGGGATTGATCGAGGAGTAAAACAGGCCATCTGCTCCCGCTCAAACAGAAAGAATAGACATGCCCTTTCTACAGCTCAACCGGGTCAGCATCGGCTATCGTACCCAGAGAGACCCACGCATCATACAGTCGGACCTCACCCTCACCGCACGTGAGGGTGAGCTGATCGCGCTGATAGGGAAGAACGGCTGCGGCAAGTCCACCCTGCTGCGCTCCATCGCCTCGCTACAGCCTATCTTGTCAGGGAGCATTCTGCTAAACGGTGAAGAGATTCACTCGCTCACACCCAGGAAAAGAGCCCGACTACTTTCAGTGGTGCTGACCGGACAAGAATCGGTGGCCTCTTTCACAGTGAGGGAGCTGATCGCCATCGGCAGAGACCCCTACACCGGTTGGCTGGGCAGTCTGACCGACGAGGATCAGGCGGTGATCGACCGTGCCATCGCGATGACCTACCTCATGGGGTTCGGGGAACGCAACATCCATGAGCTCTCCGACGGCGAGCGGCAGCGTGTTTTCATTGCACGTGCCCTGGCACAGGACACCCCATTGATCCTGCTCGATGAGCCCACGTCACACCTTGACCTGCCCAATCGTATCAACATCCTGTTGCTGTTGCAGAAGCTGGCACGCGAGACCGGCAAGACCATCTTTATCTCTACCCACGAACTGGAGACAGCCATGCAGGTGGCCGATAAGCTGTGGCTCATGGAGAAAGAAAAGGGGATCGTCGTGGGGGCGCCCGAGGATCTGGTGCTCAACGGCAGTTTCGACACCGTCTTTCGTCATCCTTCCTATGAGTTCGACAAGGAGTATGGTAGTTTCGTAGTGCAGAAGCAACTCGACAAGGAGATCGCCACAGAGGTGCAGAATCCCGGTGGCTTGATGGCCCGCTGGACCACCAAGGCACTCTCCCGCAAGGGATGGCATATCACCGATGAGGCCCCCCTCCGCCTGATCGTCGATGAGGCGCAGAACCAATGGGTTGTCACCAGTGGTGAGCGGCGCGTAGTAACCCACAGCATCGATGAGATGCTCCAGCGGATGGCTGAAATGTATCCGGGAGGGTAAATCACCTTTGCAACAGCCCGGGCATCCCTTTTTTTATTATCTTTGCATCCTGATATGGTCTGAATTTCCCTCAATGGAAGTAAAAAAAAGAAACATAGCAATCCTGGGATCTACCGGTTCCATCGGCAGACAGGCTCTCGAGGTGATCGCCACCTTCCCTGATCGGTTCGAAGCCTACGCCCTGGTGGCCAACAACAGGGTGGAGCTGCTCATCGAACAGGCGAGACAGTTTCTGCCGGAGGTGGTGGTGATCGCCAACGAATCGAAGTACACCCTGCTGAAAGAGGCGCTCAGCGACCTCCCCATCAAAGTGTGGTGCGGCAGCCGTGCCATTGAGGAGATGGTGCAGGATGAGGAGATCGACATGGTGCTCACCGCCATGGTGGGCTTCTCGGGGCTGAAGCCTACTATCAGCGCTATAGCTGCCGGCAAGACAATTGCATTGGCCAACAAGGAGACGCTGGTGGTGGCTGGTGAGCTGATCACCTCGCTGGCACTCGAAAAGAGATCTGCCGTGCTGCCGGTCGACTCGGAGCACTCCGCCATCTTCCAGTGCCTCAACGGCGAGGGTGACAATCGCATCGATAAGATACTGCTCACCGCTTCGGGAGGACCCTTTCGCAGTTATACCCGTGAGCAGCTCAAGCGAGTGACACCTGCACAGGCGCTGGCTCATCCCAACTGGAACATGGGAGAAAAGGTGACCATCGACTCCTCCACGCTGATGAACAAGGGGTTTGAGATGATCGAAGCCAAATGGCTCTTCGGCGTGGAGCCCTCGCAGATTGAGGTGCTGGTACACCCACAGTCGATCATCCACTCCATGGTACAGTTCGAAGACCACTCGGTGATGGCACAACTGGGGTTACCGGATATGCGGATGCCCATCCAGTATGCTTTCTCCTACCCGGAGAGGCTCAGGTCTGATATCCCGCCGTTGGACTTCTTCGCGCTGTCGCAGCTCACCTTCGAGCGACCTGACAGGGAGCGTTTTCCCAATCTCACCTTCGCCTACGAAGCGATTGGTGCGGGCGGCAACATGCCCTGCATCCTCAACGCCGCCAATGAGATGGCGGTAGCGCTCTTCCTGCAGGAGCGGATCGGCTACACCGAGATGAGCCGCCTGATCGCCGAGACGATGCAAAAGGTATCGTTCGTGCAGTCACCTACGCTCGACGACTACCTGGAGACCGATACCGAAGCGCGTGCGATCCTCAGCGATCTCGTCCGTTAGCACA
>WOYT01000069.1:0-11268 GCA_011620695.1 Proteiniphilum sp. | reverse complement strand
ATCAACTAATCATCCTATCAACCAATGGAAATATTTCTTATCAAGGCACTGCAACTCATTCTGAGTCTATCCATACTGGTCATTATCCACGAGTTTGGCCACTTCCTCTTCGCCCGGCTGTTCAAGATCAGGGTGGAGAAGTTCTACCTCTTTTTCGATCCCTGGTTTGCGCTCTTCCGCTTCAGGCCGAAAGGTAGCGAGACCGAGTATGGGGTGGGCTGGCTGCCCCTGGGTGGCTATGTCAAGATCGCCGGCATGATCGACGAGTCGATGGACAAAGAACAGCTGGCGCTCCCAGCCCAACCCTGGGAGTTCCGCGCCAAGCCGGCATGGCAACGATTGCTGGTGATGGTCGCCGGGGTGCTGTTCAACCTGCTGCTCGCTTTTTTCATCTACTCGATGGTGCTCTTCGCCTGGAACGATACCTACCTGCCGCTGCGCAACGTGACACAGGGCATGGAGTATAGCCAGGCGGCAAAAAATGCCGGCTTCCAGGATGGCGACATCCTGCTGCGTGCCGATGATAAGGAGCTGGAACGCTTTGGCGTTCGCACCCTGCTCGATATCGCTGATGCCGAGACAGTGACCGTGCTGCGCAACGGTGAGGAGGTGGTACTCACCATCCCCGAGGGGCTGATGCAGTCGCTGCTGGCCGATAAGGAGGGCTTTGCTGCCTACCGCGTGCCGGCAGTGGTTTACCAGACCATTGAGGGGAGTGCAGCCCATAGCGCCGGACTGCAACAGGGCGACAGCATCACGGCTGTCAACGGCATCGCCACCCCTGCATTCAACGACCTGCGTGCCGCCCTCGAGCGCCATCGCAACAGCGAGGTGACACTCGACTTTTACCGCGACGGCGTTCTGCAGAGCACCACCGTCGCGGTCGACAGTGCCGGCACCCTCGGCTTCTACGCCATGTCGGCACCCCAGATCTACCGCACCGAGACGCTGCATTACGGCTTCTTCGAGTCTTTCCCCGCGGGCATCCGGATGGGTGTTCAGACACTGAAGGACTATGTGGCACAGTTTAAATATGTCTTCACCAAGGAGGGAGCCTCTTCTCTGGGTGGCTTCGGTGCAATCGGCAGCCTCTTCCCGGCACAGTGGAACTGGCAGGCTTTCTGGATGATGACTGCCTTCCTCTCGGTGATCCTCGCTTTCATGAATATCCTGCCCATCCCGGCGCTCGATGGGGGTCATGTGATGTTCCTTGTTTACGAAGTGATCACCCGCCGCAAGCCCAACGAGAAGTTCATGGAGTATGCCCAGATTGCGGGTATGATCCTGCTCTTCGCGCTGGTGCTCTACGCCAACGGCATGGACCTGATCAGGGCTATCTTTTAATCTGTTCATCAAAGGGTATAACCATTCGTGACAAATGATATTATGAAGATTTCGGAGTTGATAGACAAAACACAGCAGACCACTTTCTCGTTTGAACTGCTTCCCCCGCTCAAGGGAAACAGCATCGGACAGGTGTTTCGCACGATCGACCGGTTGAAGGAGTTTGATCCGAAATTCATTAACATCACCACGCACCATAGCGAGAACATCTACCGGGAGGATGAGAACGGTGTCTTCCGGAAAACAAACGTACGCAAACGCCCCGGCTCGGTAGCCATCGCCGCAGCCATCCAGCACCGCTATGGCATCCGTGCCGTGCCTCATATCATATCAAAGGGTTTCTCAAAAGAGGAAACCGAGTATGCACTCATCGATCTCTCCTTTCTCGGGGTGACCGATCTGCTGCTGCTGCGGGGCGACACCAAGAAGCTCGATGCACAACAACGCAGCATGGATAGTCACGAACATGCCACCGGCCTGCAGGAACAGGTGAACAACTTCAACCGGGGCATCTCATTCGATGGCTCCTCCTTCACCCCGCCTGAGACCCCTTTCTCCTACGGCATGGCCTGCTACCCGGAGAAACATGAGGAGTCACCCAACATGGAGTCGGAGATTTATTATACCAAGATGAAAGCCGACAACGGTGCCGACTACCTGGTCACCCAGATGTTCTTCGATAACAGCAAGTACTTCGCTTTCGTGGAGCGCTGTCGCGCCGCGGGCATCACCATCCCCATCATCCCGGGCATCAAGCCGATTCACCTGCTGAGCCAGCTCACCGTGCTGCCGCAGATCTTCCGCTCCGAGATACCGGAGCCGCTGGAGAAGGAGCTGCGCAAGTGCAAGAACGATGAGGAGGCCAAAGAGGTGGGTGTGGAGTGGTGCATTGCACAGTGCCGCGAGCTGGTGGCACACCGCGTACCCTCCATTCACTTCTACACGCTGATGGCGACCGAGAGCGTCTGGCGGGTAGCGAAAGAGATATACTGATGTATTTTCGCGATGTCATAGGATTGCACGATGTGAAGCGGCACCTCATTGAGTCGGTGCAGCGTGGCTTCATCCCCCATGCACGTATCTTCTACGGCCCTGAGGGGGTGGGGAAGCTGCCGCTGGCCATTGCCTATGCCCGCTATCTCAACTGCTCCAACCGGGGTGCGGATGATGCCTGTGGCGTGTGCCCCTCCTGTCACAAGTTCGACAAGCTGGCGCACCCCGACCTCCATTTTGTTTACCCGGTGGTCAAGTCGAAGGTGAGCGACGAGTATCTCCCCGAGTGGCGTCAGTTTCTCTCGGAGAACCGTTACTTCAACCTGAGCAGCTGGCTCTCCTTTATTGATGCTCAGAACGCACAGGGACTCATCTATGCCAAGGAGAGCGATGAGATCATCCGCAAGCTGAATTTGAAGGTGTATGAGGCACCCTACAAAGTGATGATCGTCTGGCTACCGGAGAAGATGCATGAGAGCTGCGCCAACAAGCTGCTTAAGATGGTGGAGGAACCACCGGCCAACACCGTCTTTCTGCTGGTCTCCGAAGACCGGGAGAACGTGTTGCAGACCATCTGGTCACGCTGTCAGCCACTCCAGATACGGGCCATAGAGATGGATGAGATGATCGCTGCCATCGAACAGACCTTCCATCTGGATCATGATCAGGCTTATGGCTATGCCCGTATCGCCAATGGCAGCTTCACCCGTGCCATCGAGCTGATCAGCACCTCCGAGGAGAGAGCCTATCAGTTCGATCTCTTTAAGGAGATGATGCGTGCCTCTGTATCGCGCAACATCAAGGCGATCAGGGAGGTGGCCGCAACCCTTGCCGGCATGGGACGTGAGCGGCAGAAGAGCTTCCTGCTCTACGCCCTGCAACTCTTTCGTGAATATTTCGTGAGCAACCTGAAGATGCCCGAGATCGTTTATTTGAACAGTGATGAACAGCAGTTCGGTGAGCGTTTTGCCCCCTTTATCAATGAGAGCAACATTGAAGCTTTCGACGAGGAGTTTTCGCTTGCACACCGACAGATCGAGCAAAACGGAAATGCGAAAATCATCTTCCTCGATCTTTGTTTGAAAGTTACGGTGTTATTAAAAAAATAATTTTGTACCTTGCATATCAATTAAGATCAGATATCATCAAAAAGTCTAGCTTCCTCAATGATAAGAGGAGTGCGATCAATTATATATTTTCACTATGGATAAAGAACAACTTGCTGACAAACTGTCGGATATCACCCCTCTGAAGACGGTGACCGAACGAAATACCAAAGGGTGCAAGGGGTGTACCCGGCATACCAATAAACTTCATGTGTACGACTGGCTGCACGATTTTCCTGAGTTTCAGCAGGCGACCAAAATGGTAGAGGTGCAGTTCAAGAACACCCGCAAGGGTTATTACATCAACAGCAACGACCTGGATCTCAAGCTGGGCGACCTGGTAGCGGTGGAGTCGCTGCCCGGCCACGACATCGGGACGGTCACCCTCACCGGCAAACTGGTGGAGCTGCAGATGAAAAAGAACAACTTCCGTGAGGATGCCAACGGAGGTCTGCGTCGTATCTATCGTATTGCACGGCCGACCGACCTGGAGAAGTATGAACAGGCCAAGGCGCGCGAACAGCCCACCATGATCCGTTCCCGCCAGATTGCAGAAGAACTTGGCTTGCAGATGAAGATCGGTGATGTGGAGTACCAGGGCGACGGCAACAAAGCCATCTTCTATTACATTGCCGATGAACGTGTCGACTTCCGCCAGCTGATCAAGGTGTTGGCAGCCGAGTTCCATGTCAAGATTGAGATGAAGCAGATCGGAGCACGCCAGGAGGCAGGCCGCATCGGGGGCATCGGTCCCTGTGGACACGAGCTCTGCTGCAGCCGCTGGATGTCGAGCTTTGTCTCGGTCTCCACCGCTGCCGCACGCATCCAGGATATCTCCATCAACCCGCAGAAGCTGGCGGGTCAGTGTGGCAAGCTGAAGTGCTGCCTCAACTACGAGGTGGATGCCTATGTGGAGGCACAACGCACGCTCCCCTCACGTGAGATCGTGCTGGAGACGAAAGATGCGAGTTATTATCATTTCAAGACCGATGTCTTCTCGGGTATGATGACCTACTCCACCGATAAGTTCAACGGTAGCAATCTGGAGACGATTCACAAGGATCGCGTGCAGGAGATCATCGCCATGAACAGGAATGGGCAGAAACCGCTGAGGCTGACAGCTGAGACCAGTCAGAACAGCGAGAGAGAGACCTCCTACCAGAACGACCTGCTGGATCAGAGCATCACCCGCTTCGACGGGGAGCGTCAGCGTCAACCCCGCAAAAAGAGAAAGCCACGTAAAAAACGACCCGACCATGAGGGGGGAGATAACAGAGAGTGAACCCGCAGACCGCGTAATGAGGAGCGTTCGGGTAAACAGAAAGAGGAGGATTGTACTGGTTACACTGGCTTCCATCCTGCTGCTACCGACGCTCTCCTGCACCGGTGATGAGCTCTGTTATCGTTTCCGGTTAATTGAGAGGGGTGAGTGGAACCGCGACTCCACCCTGTTTTTCAACATGGACTCCCTCCTCTTACCGGTTGGGCAGCCCCTGGAGGTCTCACTTGAGATCACCACGAACAACAGCTATCGATACCGGGACCTGTGGCTGCTGGTGGAACACAACCTTACAGACACCCTTTTTCGGTCCGACACCCTGCGGCTACTACTCGCCGATGAGTCGGGACGAAGTCTTGGAAGCAGTGCCGGCGGACTACACCAGTTCTCACAGCCCTGGCAACAATTCGTGCCTTCTGACAGCATCAGGAGCTATGAGATACGGCTCCACCACCTGATGGCCGATGAACCACTGACCGGCATTGAAAAGGCCGGGGTGAAGATCATCGCGGTCAGTACGGATCAATGATACAAACAAAAAAACAAGGAGCATGAAGATCACTGTTATCGGTAGCGGAAACGTTGCCACACACCTCACAAGGGCGCTCTTTGAGGCGGGACATACCATCCTGCAGATTTGGAGCCGCACACCCGGTCACGCTTCTGACCTTGCCCGCAGGGTAGGGGCTGAGTCGCTGACCGACACGGGGAAAATCTCTCCTGACGCCGACCTTTATATTTTCTCCGTGAAGGATGATGCCCTGTCGGAAGTGATCAACCGTATGCCTGAAACTGGCGGCGTATGGGTGCACACGGCCGGAAGCCTCTCCATGGAGCTCTTTGCCTGCCGAAAGAGCGATTACGGGGTCCTCTACCCGCTGCAAACCTTCAGCCGCAACAGGGAACTATCTTTTGATGCAATTCCCCTCTTTATCGAGGGGAGCAACCCGGAGACCAGGGCGATGCTGGAACAGCTGGGCCGCACGCTCTCCCGCCACGTTCTTTACCTACCGGGTGAGAAACGGAAGAAGTTGCACCTGGCTGCCGTCTTCGCCTGCAACTTCGTCAACCATCTCTATGCCCTCGCCGCGGAGATCATCGCAGAGGAGGATATCCCGTTCGAGGTGTTGCTGCCACTGATCGGTGAAACTGCTGCTAAGGTGACTGAGATGGCGCCGGCAGAAGCACAGACCGGTCCCGCTATCCGCAGTGATGAGCGCGTGATGCGCATGCATCTTTCATTGATCGGTGATGCACGCACCCGCGAGATATACCGCCTGCTGAGTGAGAGCATAGCGGAATTGACAAAAAGGAATCTTTTGCTTACCTAATGTCAAAAAAAAGTGCGCGATAAAATTGAATTCCTGCAAAACAAACACTATATTTGCATTCATTAATTTTCATTAAAAACCACTCCGATAATGGCGAAAGTAGGTTATGTAGAGGTAAACACGGAACGGTGCAAGGGATGCAACCTCTGTGTGGTTTCCTGTTCCACCGACGTGCTGGAACTGCAGCCGCGTGAGGTGAACAACCGCGGCTATCATTTTGTCTATGTGAAGCATCCCGATGCGTGCATCGGCTGCGCCAACTGCGGCTATGTATGCCCTGATGGCTGTCTCACGGTTTACATGACAAAAGAGAAAGAGCCGGTAAACCCTGTTGTTACGCTGTAAAAGATTCAATTATGTCAGAAGAAATCCAATTGATGAAAGGAAACGAAGCCATCGCCCATGCAGCGATCCGCTTCGGGGTTGACGGCTATTTCGGCTACCCCATCACTCCCCAGTCGGAAGTCATTGAAACGCTCATGGAGCAGGCTCCCTGGAAAACTACCGGCATGGTGGTGTTGCAGGCCGAGAGCGAGGTGGCAGCCATCAACATGGTGTACGGCGGAGGCGCCTGCGGGAAATATGTGATGACCTCCTCCTCCAGTCCCGGTGTCAGCCTCATGCAGGAGGGGATCTCCTACATGGCCGGTGCGGAGCTGCCGAGCCTGATTGTGAACGTGCAGCGTGGCGGCCCCGGTCTGGGTACCATCCAGCCGTCGCAGGCCGACTACTTTCAGACGGTGAAGGGTGGGGGTCATGGCGATTACCGCCTCATCACACTGGCCCCCGACTCGGTGCAGGAGATGGCCGACTTTGTGGCACTCGCTTTCGAGCTCTCCTTCAGGTACCGCAACCCGGCGATGATCCTCTCCGACGGTGTGATCGGTCAGATGATGGAGAAGGTGCGACTGCCACAGCAACGCAGAAGACGTACCGATCAGGAGATACGGGAGCAATGTCCCTGGGCCACACTGGGCAGGACACCCGACCGGGCGCCCAACGTGATCACCTCACTGGAGCTCGACTCAGAAGTGATGGAGAAGAACAATGAGCGAATCCAGGCCAAATATCGTGTCATCGAAGAGAAGGAGGTACGCTACGAGGAGGTGCAGTGCGCCGATGCGGACTACCTGTTGGTGGCCTTCGGCTCTGCCGCCCGCATCTGCATGAAAACCATCGAGCTGGCCCGCGAGGAGGGTATCAAGGTTGGATTGCTGCGTCCCATCACCCTTTGGCCCTTCCCGATGAAGGAGCTGCGTCGCTATGCAGACCAGGTGAAGGGGATGCTCTCCGTGGAGCTCAATGCTGGTCAGATGGTAGAGGATGTGCGACTGGCGGTGAATGGTGCGGTGCCGGTGCAACATTACGGTCGCATGGGCGGGATCATTCCCACGCCCGACGGTGTGCTTGATGCATTGAAGAAAAAATTGATCAGTTAAATCACCAACATCATGGATCTCAAGTACAGAAACATCTTTTTGCTCCTCTTCATGCTGGCATTCATCGCCACCATCGTGGTTTACTTCTCATCCGATCGGGACATGCGCCTGACCTGGTACTTTGGGGGAGCAGCCATTCTTTTCTATCTCATCTACCGATTCTCAAAAAAATAATCATCATGGATATTGAAACAATAAAAAGTCCGGAGAATCTTGTTTACGCCAAGCCGGAACTGCTGAACGATCATCATATGCACTACTGCCCGGGATGCTCCCATGGCGTGGTGCACAAGGTGATCGCCGAGGTGATCGCCCAGCTGGGACTGCAGGAGAAAACCATCGGCATCGCTCCGGTGGGATGTGCGGTCTTCGCCTACAACTATATCGATATCGACTGGCAGGAGGCTGCTCACGGTCGTGCGCCCGCGCTGGCCACCGCCACCAAACGGCTGCTGCCCGACCGGTTGGTCTTCACTTACCAGGGCGACGGCGACCTGGCCGCCATCGGCACCGCCGAAACGATCCACGCCGCCAACAGGGGCGAGAACATCGCCATCATCTTTATCAACAACGGCATCTACGGGATGACCGGCGGACAGATGGCACCCACCACGCTGCGCGACATGAAGACATCGACCAGTCCCGAGGGACGCGACGTGGCGACCATGGGCAACCCGCTCAGGATCCTCGACATGCTGGCGCTGCTCAACGGTGTATGCCTGGCCACACGTGTCAGTGTGCATACCGCCGCCGCAGTGAAGAAGACGCGAAGGATGATTAAAAAAGCCTTCGAAAACTCGATGGCGGGCAAGGGTACCTCCATCGTGGAGGTGGTCTCCACCTGCAACGCGGGGTGGAAGATGACGCCGGAAGAGGCCAACGACTGGATGGTGGAGCACATGTTCCCCTACTATCCCATTGGTGATTTGAAGAATATATAACCTTAGGAAAAGAATATCATGTTACAGGAAATAGTCATTTCAGGGTTCGGCGGACAGGGCGTGCTGTCGATGGGTAAGATACTGGCCTATTCGGGCATCATGGAGAACAAGGAGGTCTCCTGGTTCCCGGCTTACGGGCCGGAGCAGCGCGGAGGTACGGCCAATGTCACCGTCATTATCTCCGATCAGCCCATCAGTTCGCCGGTGGTCAACCAGTATGATATCGCCATCGTACTCAACCAGCCCTCGCTCGACAAGTTTGAAGAGCGGGTGAAGCCGGGCGGCGTGTTGATCTATGACGGCTATGGCATCCACCGTAAGGTGCAGCGCAAGGACATTCATGTCTATCGCATCAACGCGATGGATGAGTCGATAAAGATGGACAATACCAAGGTGTTCAACATGATTGTCCTGGGCGGATTGTTGCGCATCTCACCCATGGTAGAGCTGGAGAATGTGATGAAAGGACTGAAGGAATCGCTTCCCGAGCGACATCATAAGATGCTGCCCATGAACGAGCAGGCCATCCTCCGCGGTATGGAGATCGTGGAGCTTGAACAGGAGGCGGCAGTGCCGGGTGTAGAGGCACATTCGTGAACTTAAAAAAACCACCTGTTCAGCAGGTGGTCATGTAAGCAATTTCGTTACTTCTTCCGTCCGAAGAGCCAGGATAGGATTCCCGGTTTCTTCGTTTTCTGTTCTTTTTCTGCCGGTTTGTTCGCTTCCTGACGTTGCGGTCTGCCGCTGTTTCTGTTGGCAGAGGGAGCATCGGTTCTGCGTTGGGGGCGGTTGACACGAGGGCTGTTCGATCCCTCTGTCCTGCGACCCTCAGGGTTGCTCCCCTCGCGTCGTTCACTTTTGTCGACGCGTTCCCGGCGGGGAGTACCCTCGCCACCTTCACGGGGGGGACGGTTGCTTCTTCTATGCGAACTGCCCTCGCCACCCTGGCGGGGAGCACGTTCACTACCTTCCTTTTGCTTCTCGCTATTATCACTCCTGGAACGCTGAGGGTTTCTTCTGCGGGTGTTATCCCTTTCCTGGCGGGGCTTTTGTTCTCTGTCGTCTGCCTGACGGGGCGCATTGCTTCTTTCGTCACTCCCTCCTGTGGTAGCGGCACCTTCGCCCTGCGGCTTCCGTTTTTTTCGCTGTTTGTTGTTCTTCCTGCGGGGTGTCTGTTCTGCTGCTGATGCATCAACTGTTGCAACTTCACCCGGTGTTGCTGCTCCACTCATGATTGCGGCATCACCTTGCAATGCTGCATCGGTCTGAGCTGCATCCTTCTGGAGCGTTTCCTCTTTCTGTTTCGGTTTTCTGCTGCGATTGTCCCTGCCGGATCTCTCCGGTTTCTCCGACCTGACAGCTTTATCACCGGAGCGCTCCTCACGTTTTCTGTCACCCTCTCTCCTGCCGCCTCCCTTGCCGGAACGAACGGAGCCACCTCTGCCCCGTCCCCTTGCTTCGCGGGTGGGATTGTACTCCGGTGACTCACCCATACCCTCGGGCAGGGGGATGCGATAGATCTCTTTTCCCAGGAAGCGCTCGATCTGTTGTAGGCGGTACTGCTCATCCGGAGACACGAAAGTGATGGCCATGCCGGTGTCGCCGGCGCGTGCGGTGCGGCCGATGCGGTGCACGTAATCCTCCACGTCGTAGGGTACCTCGAAGTTGATCACCAGCGTGATGTCGTCGATGTCGATCCCTCGTGCCACAATGTCTGTCGCCACCAGGATGTCCACCCGCTCGTTTCGGAACTCATGCATGATGCTGTCGCGTTGCGCCTGGTCCAGGTCGGAGTGCATCTCGCCGGCAGAGAGACCCATGCCGCGCAGCAGCTTGGTGATCTCCTTCACTTTCATCTTCGATCCGGAGAAGAGCAACACCTTCTTGGGTTTCTTCTCCTTGAAGAGCTGCCGCAGGATCTGCATCTTCTGTGATTCATAGCAGAGGTAGGCCGACTGCATGATGGTGTCGGGCGGACGGGTGATGGAGATGCTGATCTCTTCCGGATCATGCAGGATGGTCTTTGCCAGTTGCTGTATCTTGGGTGGCATGGTGGCTGAGAACATGATGGTCTGCCGCTCTTTGGGCAGCAGCCGCTCGATCTTCATGATGTCGTCGAAGAAGCCCATGTCGAGCATGCGGTCTGCTTCATCGAGGATGAAGTACTTCACGCCCGAGAAATCGATGTTGTAAAGGTTGATATGTGAGAGGAGCCTCCCGGGGGTAGCCACCACCACGTCGGCACCGTTGGTCAGTCCCCTTTTCTGTATCTCCCACGCTTCCCCGTCATTGCCGCCGTAAACAGCCACCGATGAGAAAGGGGTGAAGTAGGAGAAACCCTCCATCTGCTGGTCGATCTGTTGCGCCAGCTCGCGGGTGGGTGCCATGATGATGGCGTTCACCTTATGCTCTTCGTGCGGCTCTGTCTGTAAGTTGTTGAGCAGCGGCAGCAGGAAGGCCGCGGTCTTGCCGGTGCCGGTCTGGGCACAGGCTATCAGGTCTCTCTTCTGCAGGATCACAGGGATGGCCTGTTCCTGTATGGGGGTGGTTTCCTTAAAGTTCATTGCCTGCAATCCATCCAATAGGGAATCGCAGAGGGGTAGGTCGGTAAATAACATCTATAGTCTCTTATTTTTGACAAAGATACGATGAATTATTGGTTTTGTAAAAAGCGAAATTAAATGCGGTGAATATTTTTACTATCCGGAAAATATTCTACCTTTGCACTCGCATTTGAGCAAAATGCCGGGAGAGATGGCAGAGTGGTCGATCGCGGCGGTCTTGAAAACCGTTGAACTGAGAGGTTCCGGGGGTTCGAATCCCTCTCTCTCCGCC